>JBDHMQ010000033.1:0-11372 GCA_039656095.1 Gemmatimonadota bacterium
TTCCACGCGATGCGTGACGCACGCGCCAGCTTCCCGTCCTTGCGAAGCTGGTCCAACTTCTGCCGGGCGCCTTCGATTGTGTATCGCTCGGTGTGTAGCAAGTGCCGAATCAGGTGCACAAGCTTGATTTCCTTGCGCCGGTAAACCCTGTTGCCACCCTTGTTCTTGGTAGGGGTAAGAGCCGGAAACTGGGTTTCCCAATAGCGCAGTACATGCGGCTTAAGCTCTGTCAGCTCGCACACTTCACCTATCGAGTAATATTCTTTCGCTGCGATTCGATCCGCCAACCGTTCAGCTCCAGCGTTCGGGTTTCGGGTCCCGCGACATGAGCCGGGTTAACCCCTCTACGGGGTCGACGCCTTCATACAGCACAGAGTATACGGCATCGACGATTGGCATTTCCACCCCGTGGGCGTTTGCGAGATCATGGGCCGCCCGCGTTGTACGAACACCTTCAGCCACCGCCGTCATCTCAGCCAGCACCGCCTCCAACTCCTCACCGCGTCCCAGAGCCAAGCCAACTCGACGGTTACGGCTTAGATCACCGGTACACGTCAGTACTAGATCGCCCATCCCGGCAAGCCCCGCCAGTGTCACTGCCTGTCCACCCATACGGTCAGCAAGCCGACTCATTTCCGCCAGGCCACGAGTCAGGAGGGCCGCACGAGCATTGGCACCCAGGCCCAGTCCGTCGCTTATTCCGGCCGCGATCGCCATGACGTTCTTCAACGACCCGCCAACTTCTGTGCCTATTACATCGGCTTGCGTATAGAGTCGAAAGTGCGGGTTTTGACAGAGCTGCTGAACCGATACAGCATTGGAATGGCTAGTTGACGCCAGCGTAACTGCTGTCGGAAGATGGCGGGCCAGCTCAGTCGCGAAACTCGGTCCAGACAGCACGACGAATCCTTTCGCGACATCCGGTCCAAGTACCTCGCGGAGAACCTGCGTCATCCTCAGGCCCGTATGCAGTTCAAACCCCTTGGAAGCGCTGATTAGTACGGCTTCAGCTGGCAGGAATGGAGCAGCAACCTCTACCACGGACCGAACCCGGTGGGAGGGGCTGACCGACAGGACAAAGTTGACCCCATCCATCACTGCGGACATCTCACTACTTATGGTCAGGTTCGGCGACAGAGGGACACCTGGCAGGAAGCGTTCGTTACAGCCTGATTGACGCAACTCGTCGGCCATGGCGCTCGACCAGGTCCACAGGCCGACATCATGCCCATTTCTTGCCAGGAGATCCGCCAGGGCGGTTCCCCAACTACCTGCTCCAAGGACGGCCACCCGCGCTTTCACGCGTTGCCTTTCGAACCGAATCGATTCTCCGTACCGGAAAGCATCCGACGTACGTTATCTCTGTGGGTCCACCACACAAAACAAGCCACAACAAAGCAGAATGCGATCGTGTGGGTTGGCTGGTCCATCAACCAGGCAAGGAGCGGAACAAGGCTGGCAGCGGCAAGAGAGGCAGCCGATACCATCCGGGTCAGGGACACTACACCGATCCAAACGAGGACCGCAATCATCGTGGTAACGGGGGCAAGGGCCAGCAGTACTCCCGCGCCAGTTGCGATCCCCTTCCCTCCCCGGAATCCAAGGAATGCCGACCACACATGGCCAATGATTGCTGCCAGCCCGTAGACGACGGCCAGGCGTGCATCTCCAGTACCATCCCAGGTTACGAACCAGGCCGCAGGACCAAGCCCCTTGAGCACGTCGATGATGAGGACGGGAATCGCCGACCACGTTCCGAGCACTCTGAAGGTGTTTGTTGCCCCGAGATTGCCGCTTCCGTGCTCGCGCAAATCGACGCCGCGAAGGCGGCCAACCAGATAGCTGGTTGGAAAGCTGCCAACCAGGTAGGCCAGCACTACAAAGGCACCGACGGTCATTTACGCTCTTCCTCCCGCCCCCGTGCCCGGATCCGTACAGGAGCACCCGTAAAACCCCAGGCATGCCGGAATCCATTGTGCAAGTATCGACGATAGGATTCCTGGATTTCTTTCGGCCGATTTGACCATACGACAAATGTTGGAGGTTCTACAGCTACCTGGCTGCCATAGAATATTCTCACCTCACCTCTGGATCCTTGTGGCGGCTGTTTTCGCTCGACGAGGGCCCGAAGAACCCGGTTGACTTCGGCAGTAGCAATCCGGCGCTTACGCGCCGCCTGGACCTCCCGAGCGAGCTCAACAGCCCTCCGGACCCGCTTTCCACCAAGCGCCGACGTCGTGATGATGGGCACCCAACGCAGATAGGGAGCTCTCTCCCGCAACTCCCGCTCGAAAGCGGCCACCACATCCGGGCCACGGTCCTCGATGAGGTCCCATTTGTTGGCGACTAGCACCAATCCGCAACCAGCTTCCCATGCCTGCTCGCCAATTCGAAAATCCTGGTTGGTCACACCGGTCTCACAGTCGACCAGAAGAAGGCAGACGTCGGCTCTCTCCAGCGCAGAGGCAGCCCGGAGCCGGCTGTAGAATTCCACCACGTCGTCAACACGGGAGCGCCGCCGGAGCCCTGCTGTATCAATCAGGCAAATACGTTCGCCTTCAAAGTCCATGAATGTATCGATTGCATCGCGCGTGGTGCCTGCCTCATCGTGCACCAACACCCGCTGCTCGCCCAGAAGCCGGTTTACAAAGCTGGATTTGCCGACATTTGGCTTTCCGATCACGGCGAGACGAAGTCCGACATCACCGGTCGGTGGCTCAGGCTGCTCAGGCAACTCATCCAGCATCCGATCCAACAGATCGCCTGTACCGCGTCCACTCAGGGCCGCTACCGGTACCGGATCGTTGAGACCGAGAACATGGAATTCATGCTGTTCGACTGCATCCCCTAGCTCATCGAGTTTGTTGACCGCCAGCACGACCGGCCGGTTCGACCGGCGAAGGATATCGGCGACGTACTCGTCTACGGGATGGATACCGTCCCGTCCGCTCGTAACAAATAGAACCAGGTCTGCGGCCTCAATGGCTGTCATGACCTGGGCACGAACCTCCCGGTCCAACGGACGCTCCTCAATGTCGAGAATGCCGCCAGTATCGACAAGCAGGAAACGTCTGCCGTTCCAGTCCGATTCTGCGAACTGTCGGTCTCGCGTAACCCCCGCTCGTTCAGCGACAATTGCAAGACGCTTTCCTATGATACGGTTGAACAGGGTGGATTTCCCGACATTGGGGCGACCCACAATCGCGATGACTGGCAGACCTACAGCGCTGCCAGTACTTCCGTTATGTGTTCCGACGGACATATCTGAAGCTCCGGAAAATTTGCCTGAAATTCATCGAGTCGCACGTCGTCGAGAAACAGCCCATCGTCATTTAGCGCAGTTCTGCTAAACAGGGCCAGGTCGTAGTCCTGATATGGCTCGAGGGCGCGGCGATAATCGTCGCCGCCCAGCAATCCAGCGGTCGTGACCATCGGCCCGTACAAGCTGTTGATCGCGGTTACTGTCTCAATGTGTGCGCCCGTTGCGCCGGCAATTTCAACAGCCAGCTCATGAAGATGCTGCGACATTGAGGATCCGGTGACAAGCACTATGCGTCGACCGTCGAGTCGTGGGAGTCGGCCGAGGTCGCTTCGCACCTGATCCCGCAGGATCGAAATTGCCCCCACACCATTGGCCATAAGGTCTTGATCATCAAAGTAGTCCTTGCCCGGGACCTCGATATCTGCCTGCAAGAAAAGCTCGTCGCTTGCATAGCACCAGGCGGTACCACGTTCGCGCCTGGCCCGCTCGCGCGCAGCATCGATCTGCTCAAGGGCATGGCGACATTCCACCACTCCCAGCTGTTGGACACCACGGTCAGCGTTGAATGCGGTTAGGCCAACCGGCACGATCGACAGGGATAGAATGTGCTCTCCCCGCGCGTACAACTCGTGGATTGTTCTCTCAAGAATCAATCCATCATTGATCCCTGGGCACAGAACAATCTGGGCGTGAACTGCGATGCCTCCCGCAGCCAGGCGATCGAGATCCTCGCCTATATTTGCTGACCTGGGGTTTACAAGCATGGCCAGTCGAGCGGCGGGATCAGTAGCGTGCACACTGACATAGAGCGGTGTCAGCCGCTGCTCAACAATCCGCTCCCAGTCCTCGTCACGAAGATTCGTAAGCGTGACATAGTGTCCGTACATGAACGAGAGCCGATAATCATCATCCTTGATATACAATCCAGGACGCAGTCTGCCCGTCCGGGGATTTCCCTTGACGAAGCAAAATGGGCAGGCGTTCGTACATCGCTTGACCTTGTCAGGCTGCGGAACAATCCCGAGGGTGACATTAGTATCCTTCTCAATGTCATATACGACAGGGCTGCCGTCCGGCTCGACACCTTCAACCTCCAGTCTCTCATCGGCCTCATAGAACATGAGATCGAGTGAGTCCCTCACCAGCCGACCGTTGATCGTCAACAGCATGGTTCCCTGGCCGATTCCGAGCTCATCCGCGATGGAATCCCGCCGAACGGATTGGACGCGAATCATTCGGGTAACCCGGAGCTCGAATCGGAGCGGCTGTCGAGAACCCGCCTGGCTTCCACAAACATCGAAGCGGGAACAAGCACTCTGATCACTGCCAGGCCACCAAACGACACGACGTGCCAGCGATCCTTCTGCGACAGGATTGTTGCTTCGATATCATGACTTCGAAGGCGCTCAGTAGTAAGCAAGGCCGTGACCTCATCAGGATATTGTGCCACCTCTGCCCAGCCTTGAATGATCCTGACTTCCTCGTGGTCCTGGCAGACCGAGGCATGTCGACTACCGAAACGACACGCGCGGCAGAGGGTGCGACTGCAAATCAGGCATGCCCGTTCTGCTATACTAGCGCGGTGTACCGCGCATGCAGACGACCTGAAGAGGCGTCCACAACGAATGCAGTGCGTGGCCGATTCAAGCTGTGTAGTTCCACAACCCGGGCAACAACCACGCACTTCATCCTCAGAACGTTTGCCCAGCCTCCGAGATTCTCGCAGTCGACTCAGGACTCCGGCGCGAGGTACCTGAAGCCTGACACAGGGGCTTCACTTTCTACCTGCAGAGAAAACGCCGCTGTCTCAGTCTCGGCTGGAAGCGTCAACTCAAGCACCTCAGTGAACAGTTCCTCACCCTCTTCACCAACGAAAATAACTGGCACTGACTGTACGCTCCCAGCCGTGCCCGCTCGATTCAGGACCTGTCCATCAATCGAATATGTCGTCTCTCCAACAGCCGAGAGCGCGATGCTGAGGAACTCAACCGTCATTCCGTCTCGTCCTTGGATCGCCACCAGGGCACCATCGTTGTCACCCATTTCGCGCTTCGAATTCGACAGCATCGTGTAGTTCGCCCGTTCTAGCGGATATCTATCTACCAGTTCCTGGGCGAGAGGCGCCGTCGCTTCGAATTGCTGGTCCAAGGCGTATGAATTAGCGAGGTTTACAAGCATCTGCTTGTTGTACGGACGCATGTCATGCGCCTTGAGGAAAGCAACTGCCGCTGTCGCAAAGTTCTGAGAACGATAGAGACCGATGCCAACCTGTGACCACTGCGCAAAACTCAAGTCGTCCCTGGATACCAGGTCTTGAAAAATTTGCTGCGCTTCGTCCTCACGGTCGACATCCATGAGGGCAAGAGCAAAATTCAGCCGGCCGAGAATGTCGTTGGGATTTGCAGCCACGTACTCTGAATAGATTTCGATCGCACCCTCCATGTCGCCGGCTTCCTTGCGAAGTCCGGCCAGGCTGATGCTCGCATGCCTCACGATGTCGTCGCTGCCCCCTGCCGCCAAGGCATCCTCGTATCGACCGGCCGCCTTCTCCATTTCCCCGAGGTTCTGGTATAGCTGACCGGCGTATGCGAGTGAGCGGGAATCGCGATTGATGGTATTGGCCAATTCAAAAAACACCAATGCGGTGTCCTCTACGCCGGCCTGCATTTTTTGGATACCCGCATTGAACTGCGTTACCCATGCATTGAATCGTACCTGTGCTACCTGATCGGAACACCCTGGTTCAACGTTGACGAGGGCTGTCAGCATTGAGTCGGCGCCAGCCAGATCGAACAACCCCAAGTATGCTTTCGCTGCAAGCAGATAGGACCTCGGCGGAGGATTCTCCGTCTCCCAGTTCGGCTCAAGCTTCGAAAGCGCCCGAATATACCGTTCTTGCTTCGAACGGGTATCGTTCCGGCTTTCGGCAAGCGAAAATTCTACCTCCGCGCTTCGCACGGCGGAATTCCCCCCCTCAACGCAGTTATCCTGGGCATAGGCTGCCACTGGAAAGGCGGCTGTTGCCATAAGAAGACCAGCGAAATATCTCACGTAGGTTCTCACCATGATCCCACCAAGTCCTGTAATGAGTGTCAGTTCGACCTGCTTATGCATATCTAGGCGTTGCTATCAACGAGCTCCTGAAACACCATCCTGCCCTACGTTCCGGAACGACGCAAGCAGGTCCTTAGGCTGTATACCATCCGTAGTTCGCGAGGTTTCCTGTATTGAACAATACGACAGTCTCTCCAGGGAGCAGGTCTCCGCTGTCGCGTAGCACCGACGCGGCAGCTACAGTGGCTCCTCCCTCGATGCCTATTGCGAGGCCGTCGGATTCCGAGAGCCTCCTTGCAGCCGCCCGCATCTCCTTGTCCTCGATCCGCACCGCACCACCATTTGACTCCCGCAATGCGCTAAGCATGAGTGAATCGCCGCGTGCCGTCGGTACACGCAGGCCCCAGGCTTCGGTCTCTGCCTTGAGCCAGGGTTCCGCCCTGGTTGATCCGCTTTCCCATGCCCTGACGATCGGTGCGCACCCGGACGCCTGTACCGCGTACATGCGCGTCCTGGGTTCCTCAATCAAGTTAAGAGCTTGGGCTTCTTGAATTGCCTTCCAAGTACCGATCAGACCTGTACCGCCACCGGCCGGATAAATAATGGCATCCGGCGCCCGCCACCCGAGATCCGCAAGAATCTCCAGCCCCATCGTCTTCTTTCCCTCGATCCGGTACGGCTCTCGAAGGGTCGCCAGGTCGAAAGCACCGGTTTCGGCGGCATGCGCAGCAGCCCGCACGCCGCACTCCGAGATCAATCCATCGACCGCAATGACATCTGCTCCGTATACTCGGCAGCGTTCGAATACCGCCGCGGGCGTATCCTGCGGTATGAAGATCGTCGCCACTACGCCCGCCCGGGCGGCATACGCGGCAAGAGCTACGCCCGCGTTACCCGCGCTTGGTAATACAAATCCCGACGCCCCATCGTGCACCGCTCGAGTAACAGCGGCAGACAGGCCCCGGTCCTTAAAACTGCCGGTCGGATTCCCACCCTCGTCTTTTATCAAAAGGTTGAGACCCAGGGTCTCACCAGTCCGTTCGAGGTGTACGAGCGGCGTTGCTCCTTCGCCGAGGGAAACGGGGGCTTCACCCGGGAGCAAAGGCAACAGTTCGCGATATCGCCACATACGATCTGATCGGCCCGCCCACACATCTCGCAGGTCTTCCTTGGCACCGTCCTCGACGATCGCGTAACGAACAAGTTGAGGCGACCCGCAATCCGGGCAGAGCGTAGCCAGAGGCGTCGGATCCGATGTGCGGGCGCAAGCTCCGCATTCCAGACGGAACGAGGTCATAAATCGTTGCCACTCATCAGATCCAGAAGGATCCGCTCTGCGGTTGTCGGTCCGATTCCGGGTACTGCAGCCAGATCGTCGATGGTCAGCCTCCTGATTGCCGCGACACTACCGAAGCGACGGAGCAACTCTGTCTCTCGCTTTGGCCCGACGCCAGAAACCCCGGCGAGTTCCGATTTCAACGTACGACGACGACGCAATCTGCGGTTGTATCCAACAGCGAAACGATGGGCCTCGTCCCGCGCCACCTGTAGCCATCGCAAGCCAGGATCCCGAGAGGACAATCGAACAGGATCCGTCAGGCCAGGCCGAAAGACTTCCTCCAGTCGTTTGGCGAGTGCGACTACAGGGAGGTCCGATACGCCGGCCGACTCCATCGCCTGCAGTGCTGCACCAAGCTGGCCCTTTCCGCCATCGATTACAACCAGATCGGGCAGCTCCTTAGCCTCCGAGACTCGCCGATGAAAATACCGCCCGACCACTTCCTGCATCATCGCGTAATCATCGAGGTCTCCGTCCGGTGTGTCGCGGATTCGGAAGCGGCGATACTCGTTTTTGGCCGGACGCCCGTTTGCAAGCCATATAGCACTTCCAACTGACTCGCGCCCACCAAGTGTAGAAATGTCGAAGCAGACTAGAGATCGTGGAGGATTGTCGAGCTCCAAAGCACTTGCCAGGCGCCGAGCCGCCTCCGGTATGGCAGAGACCAGGGTCCCGGCATCATCTGCACCCGGTCCTTCATCGGCGAGATATCGCGCATTCTCTTCAGCAAGATCGAGCAATCTTCGCTTTTGCCCTCTTTGTGGGTGAAATATTTCGACCCGTCCTCCGCGTCGCCTGGCAAGGACTTCCGAGAGTAGCTCATGGTCCTCCGGAAGAACCGAAACGAGAATTTCTACTGGAATATCGCCCACGGGAAGGTAGAAGCCGCGAATAGCTGCGCCGACAAGTTGGCTTGTTGACGCACCGACTGCTTCACTGAGAAACCGAACCTCTCTGCCAAGCAAGTGGCCGTCTCGCACACGCAACATTACTGCACACAGGTGCGCCCCGGCTGGCGATATAGCCAGCACATCCCGATCGCCACCGCGAAAATCGACCGTCGTCTGGCGACGTCGCAAGACGTCCAGTCCTTCCATCACATCCCGCAGTTCAGCTGCTCGTTCAAACTCGAGTCCAGCAGCAGCCTCCTTCATCTCACTGCGAACCTTCGCACGAAGGTCGGCACTGCGTCCGCCCAGCACGTCGAGAATTTGCTCGATCATTGCACCGTATTGATCCTGTGACTGGTAGCCGACACAGGGTGCCTTGCACCGGTCAATGTGGTAATCGAGACAGGGACGATCAGGGGCCTGGCGCGGCAACGGATAATCGCAAGTTCGAACGGCGAATGTCGTCTTGATCATTCGCAGCGCACGCCTCATCGATTTTACGTTCGTAAACGGTCCGTAATAACGGGACCCATCCCGCTCAAGTCGACGTGTCACAAGCACGCGCGGAAACGCCTCCTGAACCGTGACTTTCACGTATGGGAAAGACCTGTCGTCCTTGAGCAGTATATTGAACCGGGGAGAACGCTCACGGATGAGCGTTGCCTCAAGCAAGAGTGCGTCAGACTCAGAGCCTACCAGAATCGTCTCGAAATCAGCAATTACTGCGGCCAGTCGAGCTAGTTTCGGATCCCGAAGGGCATCCGCTCGAAAATAACTCCGAACACGGGAGCGCAATGACTTGGCTTTGCCGACATAGACTACGGTGCCCGATGCGTCGAGGAACATATAGACGCCCGGAGCGGCGGGAAGCTCTGCGAGTCTTGGTTTCAGTCCGTCAGGCGGTGTCATCGAGGGTATTCGGCTTGACACGCGGCGGCTTTCCGGCAATCAAGAGATAGGTAACGCCACCAGTGGTCAGAACTGCCAGAAGCAAGGCAAGACCCGCGACAAATGATCCGCCGGATAGTCGCTCTTCCAACGCTCGACGGACAAGAACAGAAGTACCTGCCGCAGCGAGTACGGCGACGCCGAGTCGCAAAACAGAACGCAGGGCGGAAACGTCAAACAGCTGCCCAATGCGGCGAGACAACAGCCACCAGTGAAGCACGAGGTTTAGCCATGCACCGCATGCACCTCCCAATGCGAGGCCTACGGCACTGTAGGGACCGTATCCTTGCTGCCTCATCCACAACGTGAGAACCACGCTGATAGCAATGCCGGTACTCACCGAGACCGCAGCAATTCGCATGGGCGTAGTCGTATCCTGCAGAGCGTGAAAGCCACTGGCAAATAACTTCATGCAGCTCATGGCCACTAGCCCGAGCGAGTATGCCCCGAGCACAGCGGCAACCAACGCGGTGCTGTCGGAAGAGAACTCCCTCCGCTCGTAGATGACGCCGACAGCAAGATCTCCAAACAGCAGGAGTACGACTGCGGCTGGCAGCACGAAGAATGTGATTTGGAAAAAGCCGTTCACAAGCCGAATTCGGAGAGCCTCCGCTGTGGCCTCCCGTGACATCGCAGGCAGCGATGCTGCGGCGACGCTAATTCCGAATAAACTGATTGGTAGATAGAGAAGACGCTGAGAATATCCCATCGCCGCAAGCGCGCCGGTTCCCGCAAGACCGGCCAATGCAAGATCTACCAGTGAGGAAATCTGAAAAATTCCCTGACTCGAAATGACCGGAAGTGAGTTCCTGGTCACGCGCCGCATTGGCTCCCAACGGAAATCGAATCGAGGGCGACGAGCACCCGACAGGCGCATGGCGAGCGGCAATTGAATGCCAAGCTGAAGTATGCTCCCGACCAGAGCAGACCAGGCAAGCGCGTGTGCCAGGGACTCCACTCCGAGAATTGCTGCGGTGAGCAGGCCTGCTATTTGTGACAGATTCCAAATGGCAGGCGCGACGAAGGGCAGAAAAAAGCGATCGTGTGAGGTGAGAACGCCCAGACACCAGGCAGCCAGGATCAGTACACCTGACATGGGAAACAGTATCCGAACCAGACCCGTCGCAAGGATCCGTGTGGGTTCAGTGGCGCCTCCCAATAATGCGCCTGTAATCCAGGGTGCCAGTAACACACCGAGTCCGCTTAGCAGCGCCCCAACGATCAACACCAGGCCCAGAACCGACGCCGCCAGACGGGGAGGAGCTTCGTCCCCCGGCGGGGTGTGTGCCAGTTGATCGCTGTATACAGGCACAAAGGAAGCCGAAAGAGTTCCCTCACCCAGAAGGTTTCTGATGATGTTGGGAATCTTGATCGCGGCCCAATACGCGTCGGCAATCAAGTGGGTCCCGAGAAATGCGGCCACGGCAACGTCCCGAGCCAGGCCTGTCAATCGGCTGACGAGAATGCCTGCGCCTACAGCGGTGGCGTGTTGTCCCTGCCGTCGGCGCCACAGGCGGGAGCGGAGCGTCACTGGCCGGGGCTCAGTCGCCCGGGGGCAGTATGCGCGATTCTACCGATTCCTCGTCAAGCAGAGACCGGAGAAACCCTGTTTCATCCCGAACTGCTTCCAGGCTCTCGGTCAGATAACGAACTTCACCTTCGAGACTGGATATGCGCTCTTGCAGCTGACCATCGATCTCGGGCGTTTCCCGGGCTATGCGGCGAGCAAGAGCACGCCCGAACTCCGAATCAATTACGATCGCGAGGAGCGGGATCATTAAGACTACCAGCAAGACGAGCGCCCAAATAAGCATACGGAATGTTAGTCCTGACCCAGCGGACCAGCAACGTGTGTGCTCTCGACCAGGCGATCGACCAG
>JBDHMQ010000034.1:0-11370 GCA_039656095.1 Gemmatimonadota bacterium
GCACCCCCGCCCCCTCCTCCGAAGCCACCGCCCGAAAATCCTCCGCCTCCGCTAAACCCGGAACCTCCCGAGCTTCGTGGGGCGCTGGTCATGGCAGAAGCCGTAGATGTTGCCATACCGGATAGGTCTCCTACTAAACTTCCTGCGTGGAAGTGCATGCCGCCATGGCCGACATACCAGGTCGGCTGTCGATCCTGATAAATGTCCGCAAATGCTCGAGCCCAGGTTTCCTCAACACCCAATGCCATGGCGTAGGGAAGAAGCTTCTCAAACATTTCGGGGCCGGTGATCATACGCTTGAAGCGGTCGGACTCCACACGTCTCAAGAAATCTTCGAATCCGAGAGCCTGTTCCTGTGCCCGAGCACCTTCGCGGGTACGAATCGGCATGACCACTCCAAAAGCCGCAACAATGATCGCAGTAAGAATGCCGGAGACGATGACTGTGACCGGCGACATACCCAGGCTCGCGGTAATGGCTAGGCCGAGGAACACTGAAGCGCCTGCGACGATGGCTGCGGCGACCAACCATCCCTGCTGCACACGGTCGGGGCGCCTTCGATACAAGCCGTCCTGTATGAGCGCATTCCAGGTGGCCTCGCGGATAACTGGCAGATCCTTGTAGAAACTGTTCTTGAGGTCATTCGTGGAGGTAGTGCCGCCCGCCCGTCCATCGAACATGGCATCAAGGAGATGAACCTCGTGCTGTTTCAGGTCTCCCCACGCATGTCGGTCGAGAAGCAACTCGAATACATGTGACGCAGACGTGACGTTGAAGCCGAGGAAAGTGGCCCCAGGTTCCTGCCGAATCTTTAGAAATCCCCGGACAGCAAGGTCGACGATCATCGAAGTGATGTCTCGCATGTCCAGTCGCCCGTCGATCAGGGCACCCGTCTCCGAGGGCGTGAGACCGTCTGGGGGCTCGTACCGCGGTGAGACGGACAGTCGCTCTGGATCCCTTCCGAATCTCGTCCATACCCAAAACATGCTGAAGAATGCGATTATCGGTAACCCGAACGGCCAATTGCTTCGGAACCATCGTGCGAGCTTCTCACCCGGCGACGGAGGTGCGACCACAAACGCCCCGTCCGGGAGGCCGCCGACGCGCGTGTCCCACGCCACCGTGACGGTGAGCCCCTCCTTGATGCCAAGGGTTCCGCTTGACTTCGCTTCGATGATGGAGCCGTTAACCGTCAGGTCGGCATCGCTTGCGGTCGAGCGGTATCCGCCGGTAAACGCCCGAGATCTTACACCCGTAACTTCCGGCGGAAGGACGACCCGCACGGACGACTGCTCAATTCGTACAGGCCACTCGTCTCCCGTAGCATTCCAGTAGAACTCGGTCCATTCGGTATCATCTTCGTCGAACCATTTGATCGCGTTGTGTACGGTATATCGGATGACGACTGTGCGAGCCCGGTCCCGGGCGTCAGGAATCCACACCTTGATCCGCCGATAATGTCCGTTGCGGGTTTGTTCGTTTTCGAGCTCTTCTCCATCGCCATCTTCGACGGAGATGTCGTCGATTATCAGCGTATAATTCAGGTTCAGCCGGGTCCGGTACTCGATCGGAATGTCTCGATAGATTCCGTTATAGGAACCATCGAATCGCACACGGATGCGCTCGGTTACCTGGACACTGCCAGTCGTAAGCACCCTCACTTCTGACTGAAATTCCTCTATATACCATGAGCGGGCGAAGGTCGCAGTGGAGTTGTCGCGACCGAAGTTCGATGTGGGCGAATCAGTCGCACCGACGCCGACTGCCGGCGATACCGCCAACAGAAGGGCACCGAGGGCAAGGCGCATTTCTAGAACTCTACCTTGGGCGCTTCGCGAGCTGCCTCATCTTCAAGTTCGAAGAACTCCTGTCTTTCGAATCTGAATGCGTTGGCCACGAGGTTTGAAGGAAACTGTTCCGTCGCCGTGTTGAAATCGCGAACCACGGCGTTGTAGTACCTGCGGGCATTCTGTACGTCACGTTCAATCGCTTCGAGAGAACCCTGCAGGTTTGTGAAGCCCTCAACCGCTCGAAGCTGTGGATACGCTTCCGACAGGGCGAACAGCGACTTCAGCGTTCCGGTAAGCATATTTTCGGCCTGAGCCTGGTCGGCCGGTCCCGTCGCGTGCATAGCCCTGTTTCGAGCTGTAATTACAGCTTCAAGGGTTTCGCTCTCATGCGATGCATAGCCCTTAACCGTCTCGACCAGATTCGGGATGAGATCATATCGGCGTTTTAGTTGCACATCGATATCGGCCCAGGCGCTTTCGCTCTGATTCCGCAGGCGGACGAGCCGGTTGTAGATCATCCCGGTGCCGCCTGCGACAACTGCCATGGCCAGCAAGAAAACCATCACGGAGATCCTCCTCGAACGGAGTAGCCAGAAAGGTTGTGTCTAATCACTCGATACTTCTTCCAGACGGAACACCGCACTTTCGGTGAGCACGTACATTTCTCCATCTCCGCCCTCACCGAACGAAGTCACATCACCAATTTCGTTGACATCCCATTGCGTTTGGTCCGTGGCCATTCCATTTACGAATCGAAATGACCTCAACCACCCGCTGCAGTAATCCGAATAGAAGTACACGCCGCGTATTCCAACTATTCCACCACGATAGACATGGCCGCCCGTAACCGAGCAGCCCTCACCGTGGCTGTAAACGACGTGCGGGGCCACGAATTCAGCCAATTCGCACCGTGTTCCGCCAAAGCATTCTTCGGCCTCGACAACATTCCATCCCAGGTTTGATCCGCCTTGACTGGGTCCCACGACTGTGATTTCCTCCCACCTGTCCTGGCCGACATCTGCCACGTAGAGATCGCCATTCGACATGTCGAACGCGATACGCCACGGGTTGCGGACACCCCATAGCCAGATCTCGGGCAAGAAAACGCTGTGCCCGACGAATGGGTTGTCGGGTGGAATTGCGAACGGAGAGCCGTTGTCCACGTCGATCCGAAGAATTGAGCCCAGGCGAACCGATCTATTCTGAGCGTTGTTCTGTGGGTCCCCGCCGGCGCCGCCGTCACCCGATGCGATGTACAAATTTCCGTCCGGACCGAACAGGATGTGTCCGCCATTGTGGTTAGAGAAAGGTTGCGGGATCGTCATTATCAGCTCCCGCGTGGTCGGATCTGCCATGTCCGGGTCGGCTGAGATTCGGTAACGCTCGACCCGTGTCGAACCCCCACCGTCCGTATAGTTCACAAAAAATTGTCCGTTCGACGCGAACTCCGGATGAAACGCGAGACTCAGAAGGCCCTGTTCGTTACGACCAGAAACGGCTCCGGAGAGATCGAGAAATATCTTCGATAGCAGTGTCCCGTTCTTGATGATGCGAATCCGGCCCGACTTCTCGGCGATGAACAGGCGGTCGTCACCAGCGGGCGCTGTGAGGTGAACCGGGAGGCGTAGTCCGCCGGCGACTTCCCTCAGAGTAAGCTCGAGTGCCGAGGAGCCAGGCGCCCGGCTTGGGGAACCGGGCGCGTCCGGTGCACAGCCTCCGGCAGTCACCAGGAGCGATAGTGCCATCAGGTGACTCAGAATCCGGTGCGAGCCCTTCATGAATTCAGTACTCCCGTGGTTTAGGCAAGACGGTCGACAAGCCAATCAACGGCTCGAGCCTCAGCCCAAAGCCGCACCGATGAGTACGCTCCCAGGTACCCCAGGTGCCCTCCTCGAGGTGTGAAGCCGTCAGCAAGGTACGGATTACCGATATCTCGCAGCGTGTCGACCGTTCCGGCCGGTAGAAACGGATCGTCTTCGGCCTGAATTAACAGTGTCGGTGTTCGTATCGTGCTCAGTCGGCCGAGGGCACTGCATGTATCATAATAGTGTGCCGCATTCTGATAACCATGGACCGGTGCAGTCCAGGCGTCGTCAATACTCCGGATCGTACGGGCGGCCAATGCAGCCCGGGCGAGACCGGCTGCCTCCGGAAACCGGTTTACCTTTTCCCTAATCTTCTTTCTGAGGGATCCGAGGAAGTGGCGCATGTAGATACGTCCCATGCCGGATTCCAATCGCCGCGCGCTTCCTGCCAGATCGAATGGTACGGAGACGGCCACCGCCGCGTCGAGGCCTCCAGAGCCGGATTCGTCCAGGTAGCACAACAGTGCATTGCCACCTAGAGAATAGCCGATCGCTCCGATCGGGGTTCCCGGGTTCTCGCGCCGCAGAAGGTTGACGACCAGCCTGAGGTCGCCGGTCTCCCCAGAGTGGTAGGATCGCAGGGTCCGGTTCGGCTCGCCGCTGCAAGACCGGAAGTTCAGGGCTATCGGCCTCACTCCGCGGGCCGAGAGCAGAGAACAGGTCTGAACGGCGTATCCCGATTGCGAACTACCCTCCAGACCATGAAGAACGACCACGATAGGGCCTCTGGATGGTTCGCGGACTCCATCCAGATCGAGAAAATCACCGTCCGGTGTGTCGATTCTCCGTCGGACGTAAGCAATCCGACATGAAGAACGATACGCCCGACCGACAATGGTCTGCCCGTGTGGGCCGCGCAGCCACACGGGGGCTCGAAATGGTGAGAAGTCGTTCGGACTTCTCGATTCGGGATTGACTTGCATGGTCGAAACAGATGGTTCCTTGCCCACATCGGCAAGCGACAGGTTGACGCTATCGGTCCTGCGGGTAGCTTGAGATCGATGTCCATTAAACCCCTCCGCGTATTGCATATCGATTCCGCCCGGGAGTACCGCGGCGGACAGAACCAGGTGCGTTCTCTGATGGCTGGACTCCGGCGCGTTTCTCATCTATCACAGACGCTTGTCGCCGCTCGTGGGTCACGGTTGTCACAGGAGGCTCTGGATCTGGGCGTTGAGGTCCGGCCAGTTCGCTGGGGCGGCGCTGTGGATGCGGCTGCCCTTTCCGGACTGGTGCGGACACTTGGTGAAGGTTGGGACGTGGTGCATGCCCATGACAGTCATGCTTTGCAGTCTGCACTCGTGGCTCGTGCTCTGGTTGGCCGGTCCGCGCCACTGATCGCAGCACGGCGCGTAGATTTTCCCACTCGCAGGCCAGGGATATGGCGCCGAGCGGATCGAATCGTTGCCGTGTCGCAGTGTATCCGAGACGTGCTGGTTCGACAGGGGATTGAGCAGTCACGGATCGAAGTCATATACAGCGGGATAGATCCAGCAGACTTACAGCCGTCGCGAGTTGGAGTCCTTAGGGATGCCGCTGGGGCAGCACCGGCTGACCTGCTGGTCGCTGCGGTCGGTGCGCTGGTTCCGCACAAGGATCATGCGACCTTCATTCGGGCCGCATCCATCGTCGCCGGGAGTCGGCCGGGCATCCGGTTCGCCGTGTTTGGAGAGGGACCGTTGCGTGAGTCTCTCGAGGCACTGGTATTTGAGTTGGATCTGAAGGATCGATTCTGTCTCGCCGGCCATATCCCCGACACGATCCGTTCACTGGGCGACCTCGACGTGTTTGTCATGCCGTCCCGTGAAGAAGGGCTCGGGACCGCGTGTATTGAGGCGATGTTGGCGGGTCTGCCGATCGTAGCGACGTCCGCAGGCGGACTTGGTGAACTGGCGGGCGATGCCTTCTTGCCCATAGATCCAGGTCGTCCCGACCAGCTCGCACGGCAGATCCAGCTGTTCGTAGACGCCCCGGAGGCGCGCAAGAAAGCCGGCTTGAGGGCCAACCAGCGGGGTCAGGCTTTCTCGGCGGAGGCCATGGTTGCAGGTACCATCGGCTGTTACGAACAGGTCACTCACCGACTACCGGCACCCACCGTGTCGGCTCCATGAGTACGCTTGCGCACCAGGTGGTTGTCGACGAAGCACTGTCGGTCCAGCCAGCAGGGACGCTCTACGTGCTGCATGGATTTCTTGGATCGGGCGGCAATTGGACGACACTTGCCCGGCGCTTGGTCGACCTGCGGCCCGACTGGTGCGCCATCCTGGTCGACCTGCGCCTCCACGGTAGTTCACGAGGCCTTCCTCTACCCGGACCAAATAGCATCACATCATGCGCGGAGGACTTGATTCGACTGCACGATCGGATCTCGCGGCCCGATCGGCCAACGGCCCTGCTGGGGCACAGTTTCGGTGGGAAGGTTGCCCTGGTCGCAATGTCATCATTTCGTTCACCACCGATTCAGACCTGGCTTATAGATAGTACTCCAGAGCCCTCTTCCAGTGATGGCAGCAGTGCAAAGATTCTCGAGCTTGTTGCACGGTCGCCGGACCAATTCGCGAGTCGCGACGAGGCCATAGCGTGGATCCGTGCTGGAGGATTCGATGAGTCCACAGCTCGATGGATGGCAATGAGTCTGCGACGAAATGGAAATGTCTGGGTCTGGCAACTCGATGTAGACGGCCTGCTGGAGATGTCAGCCGATTTCGGTCGGGCCGACTTATGGCCCATCGTTGAATCGCCTCCGGACGGAGCCAGCATCCACTTTGTTCAGGCCGAACACGATTCTATTCTCTCGACCAACGCGTATGCGCGCCTGGAGCGCCTGGAAGGTAGTGGTGAGTCAGTGCACGCGGATCGACTGGCCGGTGGGCACTGGCTCCATATCGATAATCCTGCGGGACTCATGGGACTTCTCGCTGGCCAGTTGCCGCGTTTGTAATTCAGGTGACTCACTTACATCTGCTCAGACCACGACCCGCTGACACGTTGGCGAGGACCTGACAGAGGAATACCGATCAGCGTCATTAGATGACGTCTACCCACCGGCATGCTATCCGACGGTGCAGTGCCCAGGGATTCGACCTGGACGATCCAGGATGAATCCGCCAGCATGATGAGCGGCTGAGCGGTCACCTCTGCCTCACCCCAGGATGCTTTCAATCGGAAAGTACCGACAACGGGACCGGTTCCGGCTAAGTAGGTTTCGATTCCCGTATCGGCGGCGTGGAACGCGGCAGCTGCAGCCATCTGTCCGTTCGCGGCAGCGGCGCCAAATCGAGCCGCTTCAAACGCGGCGGCACCCAGCATCATCATCACGGTCAGTACGATGAGGGCAATAGGAAGTATAGATCCCCGGGTCTGATTCTGGTCAAGGCGAAAATGCTGCATGACCGGGAAGTACCCCGAGCGATCACCTCTGCCTCAACACTCAAAGATCGGGCGCGATTTTCACGGGTCGCAGTGTTTTGCCATGCGTCGGGACAGTTTCTGAACGAGATCCATGATTCGGAACTTGCTATGAACCCGCATTTAAGTTTTTGTATTGCAGCGACTTAGCTGTGCCACGAGTGTGCCTCGAGTTCATGGCAACGGCCTTGCCATTCTATCTGCGTGCATACGTCCCGCTGAACCACTAACGGCATTGAGGCCGAACGAACCAGGGGTGGGAGCCATGCAGTACAGCACGACGACAGATGCTTTGCTTCAGGCAATCAAATGCGACGTCAAGTTTCGCATCGACGAAATCGTCGACGAGGCAGAACTGGCTGCGATGAGCCTGGAATCGGAGCAGCAGATCGACCAGGTTCTGGAACAGGCACTCTTGCTGGTGGAAGATGCCCTTGCCGAAGCGGCTCACGCGATGGCGCGGGAAATACACCGCGAGCGAGCAAGTTGACCAAGTCGACGTTGCTGCTGCGATGCTGGCACGTTATCTCGATGACGTTCGGTCGAGACGTATTTACCGGGACGACTAGAATTGTTTCCCCGCTGGCAGATTCCGCACCGAAACTTGATTCCTGTAATCGTCTGTTACTATGCCGGTTACCGGACTGGAGCGGTCGGCGCGGGCGCTGGCAACTATCTTGCGCTGTGGATTGGAATCGAGCGCTCGGATTAGGTTCGATGTCGTATGGCGGGAGAGGCGGGCAACTCGACCAATTAAGGCGGCTGGCATTATGAATCAACGCAGCAATCCGGCAAAGTCCAAGAAGTCCAAGTCAGAAGAGCAGGCCGGTGCCGAACAGACCGAGGCTGATTCTCCCTCCTGGCTGGACCGGGTCAAGGACAGTCCAGAGGACACAAGCCAACCAGCTCCTGACGAATCCGCCTTCTGGTCCTCTTCGAGCGACGAGCCTGACTCACAGGATTCTTCAGCGACCGGAGTCTCGGTGGAGCAAGTTCCACCAGAGACCGAGGAAATTGCTGCCGAGGATGCCGAGACCATTGAATCCGGGTCCCCGCAGGTTGATACTGCTGGTCAGCGAGCATTCGAATACGTAGGTGACGAAGGACCTCCCGTTACGGCTTCCAACGTGAATCACATGAACGAACAGCCTTTGCAAGCAGACGATCGGATGTGGAATGCGAACCCCACATCGAATCTCGGGGACCTGGTACGCGGGATTCCAGAGCAGAGCCCGGGCCCGGCCTTCGAGACCAGCGTCGGACTGTCGGTCGGCGGGCTCCGCGAGGCAGCGTTGGAGATGGCTAAGCGTGATGCTGATGCTGGTCTGCCCGTACTCGATGCCCGCGGACGTTCCGAGTCGGAGCAGGAACTGCGCGAACGCTGCCGCTCGTTATTCGCTGATTGGAGCGCCCGGGAACGCGAACGCCTGAACAACCAGGTGGCCGTTCAGGAGGGCTTGGTGACACGATCACTCGGTGAAGTCGCTCTCGAGGTCGACCGATTCGAGCGTGTGACATCAGAGTTATTCCGGTTGCAGCGCCGTTTGGAGATGAATCGGTCTCAAGTCGAGGCCACTATCGAAGAGCAGCATGCAGAAGAGCAGCGACAATCCGGCCATGACACAGACCTGCCCATGCCAGAGGTGAAGGCGAAGCAGGGCAAAACGCGTTCAGGAACCAGGGCTTTTAAGTCACACTGGTATGCCCTCGCGATCACGTTTCTTGGGATTGTCGAATTCCTGGCAAATGCGCCTGTGTTTGGCGCACTGCTTCCGCGAGATCCGCTCACCGAGCAGCAGATCCGATTTGTGGCGGAGACCAGTGAAGGATGGTGGGCCGGAGGTCTGCGGGTCATTTCTCAATTCGTATTGCGTCCCGACGCCGCAATTCTCGCGGCCGGTGTGGTAACCTTCCTCATCGTACTGGCTCACTTCTTTGGTCACTCGATGCGATCGTTGTTGTTCCAGCGATCGGCAGAACGTTCAGGGGATACCGTCGGAAGTCGGTCACCGATTGAATTCGTCGTGCCAATGGTAATTTCTGGCTTGGGTCTGGTTCTCGTGCTCGGTGTGCTGTTTGAGGCCCGAGTAACGCTGGGTGAAGTGTCTTTCACACGATTTGCTCAGGACAGTGTGAAGATCGAGGAATTACGGCGCGACGCCAGCTGGCAGCGAGTGGACGGAAATCTTGTCGCCGCCAACGAGCAGACGAATCGGGCCGACGATCTCGAGGCCCTGGCAAAGAATCAACGGGAGTATGCACAGTCGATGAGCGGACTGAGTTTTCCGATTCTGCTGCTGAACACGACGCTGGTTCTGGTGGCGATATCGGCTGCCTATTTCCACATGCGGGATCCCAGAAAAGACAGGTTCAACGAGATGCCGTGGGAGCGCCAGCGGCGGGAACTCGTGAGCATTGGAGATACTGTGCAAGAGAGGATTGCCAGCGGCATGGGACGTATGGTCCAATCACTGGGCGAATACCGCGGAATGCTGTCCGAAAAGCCGCTGAAAGAGGCGCCGGCCCTAGCCCATCAACTTGAGGCAACCGTAGTTGCCTATCGGGCAGAGAACGGTCGTTTGCGCGGTCTCGATCCGCGCGAGATATCGGCTTTTGCCGAACCGGTCAAGCTGGAGCTCGACCTGGCTTCGGTACATGCGGCTGATATGCGGGTACAGGATCCGACGTATTATGATGCCGAGCGGACGAGAATTACTGAACGCTATGAGCGTGTGAGAGCACGTTTCACTGAGGAGGCAACCTCTTGGTAGTAAAAGTCGGACTCCGCGCGGGTTTGTTCAGCTGCATGATCGCATCGCTGACTATGGCAGGTTGCGGTACGCCTGAAGGCACGGCTGCGGGAGGACGGAATGCTACTGAGATTTCGCGTACACCTCCGCAGTTAGTTGTGTTTGCCTATGATCGCTCAACAAGCATTTCAGGTCACCAACTGGAAATTGCTCGTCAACTGACGAACGAGCGGCTTCGAAAGCTCGATCACGGCGATCGAATTGCAGCGCACCAGCTTCTACAACTGTCGCTCGAAGAACCGCCCCTGCGGTGGTCACAGGATGTGCCGGCGCGTGAGTTTCAGGAACTGGCCCTGGCCCGTGACTCGATCTCGCGTACGCGGTTTCTTCAGGATGCACAGGACTTTTTGATTGCGTTTACAGATTCCTTGGACCGGGGCAGGATTAACGGGACGGACATCCTGTCTACGCTGCACGATGTAGCAGCAGACTTGAGAGCCGCTCAAGGCCGACGCTCCGTGCTCTATATTTTCTCAGATATGCTCCAGTCGACTCGGACAATCGAGATGGAAGGCCTTCGTGCCATGCCTCCCGCCAATTGGGTGCAGCGCCAGAAGGCTGCAGGTACGTTTCCGGATCACACAGGCCTGTGTGTCGTAGTCGTCGGCGCGCGAGTGGATACGAACTCGTCACAGCGTGTGAAGCGATTCTGGAAAGAATACTTCGAGGCGACCGGCGCCCAGCTCGAGGACGCCAACTACATGTTACGCCCGGTTACACTCCCGGAGCATCCCTGCGACTGACCACCTCGACGTGATCTCCAAGCCTTATTTCACCGGGGCCGTCGTGGATCACGTTCTGTCCGAACATCACACCGCCGTCGCGCTTCCGATAACGCGACAGCGTTAGTAGCGGCTCCTTGTCCCGATTGGCCGTGTCCGGGTCAACCGTCGTGACACTGCAACGTGGACAAGGCTTGACTACCCGGAACCCGCAATTGCCAATTCGGACCCTCTGCCATTGATCCTCTGCGAACGCTTCTGGACACTCAACGTAGATGTTTGGTCTGAAGCGATTGACATGGACGGGGACGTCCAGACGACTATTCAGATCCGCCATTGAACCCGATCCAATCAGGTGCAGCGGATAACCGTCGGTCAGGGCAGTCCGATCATCTGGTTTTCCGTAGCGAGGATTCACGGAACGCTCGGTCTCGTCTGACATGAATGCCAGGCGCGCGTCTTGGCCGAGGCGGTCAGAGATCCACTCTGCTGCCTCGTGATCAGCAAGACGCAAACTGACAGTGTCTCCCCAAATCGTGACGTTCAGCCCGGCTGCATCAGGACCAGGCCGCTTGACATGTACCGTTGTCGTTTCGCACGATTTCCAGGAAAGTAGCAACCCATCTTCAACGAGATGCGAACGGATGAACGCGAGTGCCGGCACCTCTCGCTGTGTGATTGGACTGCCCATGGCGGTCGTGACCATCCAGCGCCGGTCCCCCTCGACGCCCAGTCGATCCAGCCGGAGGGATTCACATTGTTCACCAGCAGCCGA
>JBDHMQ010000035.1:0-10955 GCA_039656095.1 Gemmatimonadota bacterium
GCTTGTTCTTCTCAACACCGATCACGACCCGCTCGACGCCCAGCGTGTGCATCATCACGCGAATACCGAAGTGCACTCGCTCCGGATACTCGACCATGACCCGGTGATCTGTCGTCAGGTAGGGTTCGCATTCAGCGCCGTTCACCAGCAGCAGGCCGACCTCAACACCTTCCGGTGGCAACAGTTTGACGTGAGTGGGAAATGCCGCACCACCAAGTCCGACGACACCCGCCTGCTGCACGGCAGCAACGACCTGCTCCGGAGACAGGCCTTGCCAGTGGGGCACGATTCTGGGCCGTGGGATCTGCGGCGAATGAGGCTCAACGGCGATGCGTACCGCCGTGCCCACGCTTCCGTCGGGATGGGGCCACAGGTCGATGTCGGTAACACGGCCGGCCGCCGAAGAATGGATCGGGACCGAGATGAACCCATCGGCCTCCGCAATCATGTCGCCCCGCTCGACCCGGTCACCTTTTTTGACAAGCAGGCGAGCCGGCTTTCCGGCATGCTGGCGCAGCGGCAGCACGATTTCTGTCGGAAACGGCATGCGGCGGATCGGAACCCCGGCAGTCAGCTGCTTGGTCTCCGGGGGGTGCACACCGTGGCGAAACGTCGGGCGACGAAACATGGCGATCAGTTGAACGGCCGGGCGCGTTCGATCCACTTCTCCAGGTCCTTCTCCTTCGGGTTGATCGGCGTCCCGGGGTGGATGATGGCGGCCGGACACTTCTCTGCGCCCTTTACGAGCTGCGCGAACGTACCGGCGGTTGCGTCCTTGATATATGCCTGTTTATCGTCGTTGTAGGCGAACAACTTCTTGTTAATGGCGATGCAGTCGTCGCATGTCGTGCACAGTGCCGTTTCGATATACGGCGCCATCGCGAGCTCATCGTCTTGTTCTTCTGCCTCCGGTTCGGCCACTGGAGGCGGCGCGCCGGCCGGGGGCGTATCAGCTACGGCCGGCTGCTCGATCACGGCTGCGGGTGCGGCTGAGTCGAACACCACGGGTGGTGCACTCGCTGCTGCCTGCAGCAGGTCTTCAATTGTCCGGCTGCCGTCTCCGGCGCCGAGCAGCCCTGATGCGAGCTGACGGGCTACAACCTTCGGATAATTCGCCTTCAAGTCGGCCATTTGAGCTTCGTAGTCCGAGCGGATCTCGTCCGCCCGGGTCTCGAATTCAGCTTCGAGATCTTCCGTATCGAGCCCGGCCAGCTCCTTGAGCTGAGACCAGAACAACTGGCGGTCTTCGGCCAGCTCAACGATTTCAGCGGACACGCTCAGGCGGTCGAGACGGCGATCGTCCTGCAGCGTATAGACATATGGTGTGTAATCCTCGCGGTCATCGGTCGACAGGTCGAAGTACTCGTGAAACGGCATGTAGTCTTCGTCCGAATCGGTTGGAATCGGCCGGAAGTGTTTTCTGAATCGGCCTTCCGTAGCAGCCCAGTCGGCGGTCGTAAGCGGCAGATCCATGGTCTGCTCGGCCCCCTCGTCATCGACGTACGCAAGCTCGTAGCTGGGCCACGGGTCCTCAATGTCGGGATTCCCTTCCAGATCGAGGCAGTCGGCGACCGTCTCCCCTGCATCGGGGTCATACACCAGGAATGGGAACGCCCGGCTCTCGAGAGCGAGTTTGGCAGAGTGCGGCGCCCAGTCATCGGCGACACCATGCTCGACGGGACACGGCGTGTAGATATTGAACACGGCCGGTCGGCGCGAATTAAGGCCGCGCAGGATGCCCTGCATCATGTGCGAGGCAGAGGCCTGCGACGTCTGCAACACGTAGGCGCCTCGATGGGCAAGCGCGATAAGGGCCATTTCCTTCCGCGTTTCTTCCTTACCGTGCTGCACCTGGCCATAGGCTGCCATGTCGGCGATCTGCCCTGTGAAGCCGCTCGTGCACGACTGCCCGCCGGTGTTGGAATACACCTGCGTGTCGAGGACTACGACACGAATCGGTTTCCCGGACGCGAGTAGCCGCGACAGGTTCTGGAATCCGATGTCGAGCATCGCGCCGTCACCGCCCATGGCCAGAATTGGCGGACACAGATGGAATTCATCGTCATCGAACTGCCGCCAGTCGAAAGCCCCGAAGAACGGCTCGTGCTCCTCGGCGTCGTACTCATCGCGAGTCAACAAATCTGCTCGGCGAACGCTGATGAAGTTGTCCGCCATCTTTCGCATATGACCCTCGAACAGGCCTATCGCGATCGACGGGGCATCCTGGAAAAGATGGTTGACCCACGGGAATGGGTACGGGTTGTAGGGATACGTGCTTCCCCACACGGACGAACAACCTGTAGAATTGGCAATTCCCATCGGCGCGCGCCCCTGCCCGCCGGGCCCTTCTACATACCGCCAGCGCAGATCTTTCAACTCGTCGATGGTGCGATTCAACAAGCGCAGCCGGTCGCCGGTTTCCGGATCCAACGAGACGTCGACATGGTCACCTTCGGCCTGGCTCAGACCAGCCACATCGGCGTGGGAGCCTACCAGCTCGCGGGCTTTCGCGTCGAGTTGTTCGATTAAGCTGTCGAGACGGGCTACCAGCGATTCCACACGAGGAATCATCAGGCCCTCGATCGTGGACACCAGGATGTGGACGGCGGTCTTCTCGCCACAGCCCATGCAAGCTCCGTCACCACCCACCATCGACCCGTAGTTCTTCTTCTTCAGGAGAAGCGAAGACAGCACGCCGATGCCCTCATCCAGGCTGGAGATGTTTATGTAACGGTCGTCCGTATCGGGCAGGTTTTCCCACAGATTCCAGTTCCGGCGCAACTGCTCGACGTTTTCGTCGTCCTGGCGGACCGTGATCAGGGCGCCTTCGGGGCAGACATCCACGCAGATGTTGCAACCCTTGCAAGCCACAGGGTTGACCGTGATCGAAAGAAGACCACCAGTCCCTTTCTCTCGCGACTCGGGCAAGTCGAAGAACGGTCGCGTCCGGGCCAGGGGGAATTCGGCGACATGCGGATACACCGCGGAGAACTCTTCATCCACTGCCTTTCGGCGCTCTGCGTCCCAGTCGAGTTTCTCGGTGACGTTCTTGTAGGCAGAAGTGAAGACGTCACCAAATGTCGTAAATGGGACGCCCTGCATGATCTTTCGGGATTCCCGTCCGAGATGTCCGGAGATCTGTGTCAGGCGATTGAACGAACGGCCGTTGGACGCCGTCGCGATCGCAGCATCAATCACCTCCTCCACCGTATTGACCACCCCGGGGATGGCGGCGTCCGGGCACTGCATCCAACACTGGCTGCATCCGGTGCACTTGTCCGCAATGAATTCGGGAATCTCAAACCGGATATTCGTCATGTCCCGAACGCTGCTCGTCGCTGCCGGGATGGCACCGATCGCAGCGAACGGATCAGCGATTCCGTCTTCACCGGTCGTGGCGCAGAACCCGCAGACCTGCTCCCAGAACCGGCCTGGATTACCGACCCCGGGCTGTGCTTCGGGAACGTTCAATTGCTTGGGCAACTCCGGCATCGAATGCTCACCGGGCTCGTCCGTTCCTACGTCACCGTGGGGAACTTCGGTCAGTTCATCAAAGCCCCTTCGTATGACACGCACGTTGTCTTCGACCACGCGCTCGCCCTTGCTGCCGAACTTGGCCTGCATCTGAGCGCGGATCCCTTCAAACAGGGTCGTCTCA
Organism: Gemmatimonadota bacterium; assembly: GCA_039656095.1. Classification (GTDB taxonomy): domain Bacteria; phylum Gemmatimonadota; class Gemmatimonadetes; order Palauibacterales; family Palauibacteraceae; genus JARFPW01. The sequence continues at coordinate 3,659 of JBDHMQ010000035.1, forward strand.
TCCAGGTTTTCGTTCGCCATGAGGGGAGAAACGTGGAAGAAGGCGCCGAGAAAAGCCGCACCCTGCATCCGATAGCGCAAATCGGCGTCAGACGCTTCGGTACTCGCGATCTCGAATCCGTCCAGGGCATATACCTGGATCCCGCGCTCAACGATCGTGCGACGGGCACCAGCAGGAAACGCGTCCCAGACTTCTGACGGGCTCCGGTCGCTCTGGATGACAAACACGCCGCCCTCTGCCAGCCCGGCAAGGGGATCGCCGTTGCGGAACACGTTGGGGTCGGGCGAGAGTACGACGTCTACATTTCGAAGCTCTGCATTGATCCGAAGTGGGTCTCTCGACAGCGTTGCGAAGAAGTTGGTCGGCTGGCCCTTTTTCTCCGAACCGTATTTCGGGTTGGCTTTCACGTTCAAGCCGAGGAGCTCGAACGCGGTGAGAGCAATGTTTTTTCCCATCGTGATCGCGCCCCAGCCACCGATCGAGTGGATCCGAAGTGAAATCGAATCCTTCGGGAGGAGGTTCACGTGTTCCGCCGGAACGAGCGCCAGTTCGCCGAGGTCCGGATAGGCCTCAAGCAGTTGCTCCTGCCAGATCTGGAGCTTGGGCGCTCGGGTATCGCGATGGATAAATTCGATGCCCAGGTAGTACTGACGCCGTCCCCCGCCCGTCGGCAGCATGTTTTCAACGGCGGCTAACAGGTCTGCTGGCTGCAGGTCACGGCTTCCGAAACCGAATCCCGCTGAGTAGAAAGCCGGCATCTGGTCGGGCGACACGGACGCCAGGCCCGGATAGGGCGTGCCATTGCGGGATCGACTGTTTTCCATCCCTTGCGCCATTGCTACGCGGATCTCCCGCAGTAGCGGCGCCTCAACGGCGAGCGGCTGATCTGTGCGCTCCAGCACGGTGACCGCACGCTTGCCGCGCAACATGTCCGTTACCAGGTCTGCCGGGAACGGGCGGAACATGGTGAGGTTCAGTACGCCGATCTTCAGACCACGCTCGGCACGCAAATAATCGACCACGGCTTCAGCGTTGGGAACGATCGAACCCTGGCCGGCCAGAACGTAGTCGGCGTCCTCAAGGCGATAGCCTGACACCCGTTGGTACTGCCGGCCGGTAAGCGCAGCGTACTCCGCCATCGCCTGGTCAGTCAGGTCGGCCACATGATCGAAATAGTATGGTCGCTGCGCGGCCACGCCTTGCGCATACGAATCCTGGTTCTGCACCACTCCGAACATGGCAGGATAGTCCAGGTCGAACGTCTCAGGGATTCGTCGGCGGGTGGGACCGTACACCAGGCGCTGAGCGGGTGTCGGACAGTCGATCACATCGGCAGGGTCGCCCAGGTATTCTTTGATCAGCGCCCGCTCAGGAAGCAGGATGGATTCGATGACATGACTGGTCAGGAAGCCGTCCTGCGCGCTCATGCCAGGATTGAGCGAAAGTTCGGCGATACGGTGAGCAATCAGAGTCAGATCTGCCGACTCCTGCACGTCCTTACCGAATACCTGAAAGAATCCCGTATCGTCAATCGAGTGGTAGTCGTCGTGCCCGGCATGCACGTTGAGCGCATGCTTTGTCATGGCGCGCGCCGCCACATTCAGTACGTACGTAAGGCGCTTGCCGACGGCCGCATACAGCGACTCATGCATGTATGCGATTCCCTGACCGCTCGAGAAATTCGCGGCCCGCAGCCCCATCATGCTCATTCCAGCCGTGACGGCAGCCGCCGCGTGCTCACCTTCCGGCTCGAAAAAGATCAGCCGTCGACCGTTGACGTTCGTTTTGCCCGCTGCGACAGCTACGGCCCAGCCTTCACCCATCTGGGTGGACGGCGTGATCGGATAGGCACCGGCCGCTTCGCTGGCAGCCGTCTCCATTGCTACGACGGCATCACTTCCATCCAGCGCCGCCAGAACTCCCGGATACTTGGGCGGTGTAGGTTCGGTTTTTGGGCTGCGCTTTATCATGTCACTTCACTTTCAACCAATTCCATGTCCGGGAAAATCTGAGCTCCCTCTACCCAAACGATTGCATCCGTCGGGCAGCGCGCGATTGCGGCTGGGTTCTCGATTTCGATCCGGTCGTAGTCAATCACGGCAAGGCCCGAGCGCATCTCGATCAGCCCGGGCTCGGCATCAGCCACACATCTACCACAAGCATTACAGGCGGCCGAACAAACGGAGGTCGCCGCCTCCCCCTCAAGCAGATTCCGGCACTGCACAATCAGGTGGTGGTTCTCCGGCATCAACACGAACAGATCCAATGGACAGGCCACCACGCAGTCATTGCATGCAGTGCAGTTGCCGGGATCCACCACCGGCAGGCCGAACGAACTCATACGGATTGCGTCAAACGTGCATGAAACGGCGCAGTCGGCCAGGCCTACACAGCCCCAGGCGCATCCCTTTCCGCCGCCGCTGACGGCCACAGCCGCCGCACAGCTCTCAAGGCCGAAGTACTGAGCCTTCTGGACCGCCACATCCGATCCGCCAGCGCACAACAAGCGTGCGACACGTTTCTCTACCTCACCCGCATCCACACCAAGCGAGTCTGCGAATTCTTCGATTTCGAATTCGCCCATCACCGTGCATTCAGCGGGAACCACTGTCCCGTGAATGGCCGCCTCCGCAAAAGCCCGGCAGCCGGCATAACCACAGGCCCCGCAGTTCGCTCCTGGCAGGATATCGGACAGCTCATCGATTCGTGGGTCTTCCCAGACACTGAGCTTCCAGTGGGCCAACGCGATCAACGTACCGAAAGTGAGGCCGACCCCACTCAGAATTGCGACCGGCGTCAGGATCGACGAGATGCCCACCGTTCGATCTCCTCAGTCGCCGCTAGGGAGATCTGCCTGCTGCAGTAACCAGCCTGCCAGGCGGTCAACCGGATCGGAATCTTCCTGTCCAGTGGACTCGGCACCAACAGCTACAGGCACCGGGGAAGCTGATGACTGGACAGTCGCAAGCTCTTTGAGGTGCTCCAGGTCCTCCGCCTGACGGAAGATCGACTGAGAGCCGACTGCGTGTGAGGGCCCGGACTCCGGAAATTCTCCCACCGCAAGACGACTCGAATACGTGCTTCCGGAACCCGGTTCATGAACGAACGCAATCAAGCCATCAGTACCCACTGCAGCGATTGCAGGACCGTCGAATGAAGCCACCCGGTCCAGATCGGCAGTCTCGGCTGTCTGCAGAACAAGCACCTGGGGCGACACGAGTCGAGCGAGCGGAGCGGGCGGCGCAGTTCCGTGAACGACCAGAATGATTTTTTGCGACCCGTCGAGAAACTCCGCCAGGCCGGTGGCATTGAGGTCGCTCCCGTTCACCTGGATGAACAACGGTGGACCCACGGCCCGTTCACCGCGGGTCCACAGCGAAAACGGATATCCATGTGGCAGACTTCCGGCGTCCAGAGCCGCACCATGACCATCCAGCAGCGGTGCCACCTGGCGAATTACCCCGAACACGCGCCCTGCCTCTGCGAGAGTCCGAGTTACCGTGTCACGCAGATCGCCGCCGGACGGGACCGTGGCGCACAACAGGTCCGCCCCCTTGGCTTCCGCCGCTGACAGGATCTCAAGCGCCCGCTCGATGTGATGCAAGTCGTCCGGTTCGAGGGTGTCGGGCCGTGCTAGCAACGCCGAGAAGCGCCTCGCGTTGAGATGACCGGCACCAAACGCCCCGAGCTCCGCGGCTACGAGGTCTTCAGGATCACCGGCGGACTTGCGGTGCCTCACGATAAACGCGCTCAAGTCCTCAACTGCCCTTGCCAGCGCTGAATGGAATGCTTCCGCCGGCGCCTGCATCGCCTCCAGTGCTGCCACGACCAGCGAGTCTTCAGATGGCATGGCGGTCAAGCTCCTCATTCAGAATGGCGACCTTTTCGGCAGCGGTCTGTGACGACACGCGGCGAGTCTCCTCGTAGGTAGAAAGCGACGCGTTCCGATACAGGATTCCAATGCGAACCTTATCCTCGTTCTGGGCGATTCGACGGGCAGCGTCCAGGTCTGACGGATCATGTCGCACCCGGTCCTCATAACGGGACTCGAGAGCCTTGATGTCTATACCGTCTTCATGGACCAGAAGCTGTACGGAATCCGGGTTCTTGGGCGCATCGCCGAACATATCGGGAGTAAAGTGCGGACAGCGTTGAAGGACGCGCACGAAAGAGAATCCCGGATGGCGATGTGCGGCCTGTAGAGTTGCGAACAGGTGCGCCGGAATCCACTCCGCCGTCTGCGCCACGAATGAGGCATTGGTGATCCCCAGAGTAGCGACCACGGGGTTGATCGGGGGCAGCCAACTCCCTTGTGGCTGGGTGTTGCTTACGTACCCCTGTGGTGTGGTGGGCGACGTCTGCTTCTTTGTCATGCCATAGATCTGGTTATCGAGAAGCAGCGCGACCATGTCCACGTTGTAACGGATAGCGTGGATCCAATGCCCGGCACCGATCGAAACACAGTCTCCATCTCCCATCACCACAAATACGTTTAGATCAGGCCTGTTGAGCTTCACGCCCGTGGCTAGCGGCAAGGCCCGGCCATGGATTCCGTGGAATCCGTACGTACTCATGTAGTGGGGGAACCGGCTTGAACAACCGATGCCGGATACGAATACGGTCTGCTCCGGCGGGAGGTTTTCGTCGGCCAGCAGCCGCTGCATGGAGGCGAGGACAGAATGGTCACCGCAGCCGGAGCACCAGCGGGCACGGGCCCCTTCGTAATCGGACATGCTGAATTCGCGGTCGTGCTCTCCCGCAACCTGTAGCAACGAGCATGCCGTGCTCATTCTGGGCCTCCTTCCGGCAGGTTTGCGCGAATCACATCGTAGATTGCACCCGGGCGCAGCGGCTCACCAAGAACCCGTGTCCAGCAGTCCACGTCGCATAGAGTCTGGGCCCGAAGCAGCCATGTGAGTTGTCCGCGGCGACGGTTTTCATCAGTGATGTACGGCATTTCAGGATCGTCGCTATAATTGATTTCAATCGTCATCACCTTCTTGAACCGCCCGAAAATCTCTTTCAGGCCAGGCTCCAGTGGCGACAGAAAGCGAAGATGCAGGTTGGAAACGGATAGGCCTGCGTCGCGCGCCCGTTCGACCGCCTCGTCAATTGCACCCTTTGTGGATCCCCACCCGACGAGGAGCAAATCTCCGGATTCATCACCGTTTACGGTCGGTGCCACCAGCGAGTGCTGCAACACAGCCAGTTTGCGGCTCCGCATGGCACTCCCACGCTGATTGATTTCCGAGGTGTACGCGACTTTGGATCCTTCGTCATGTGCGAGTCCGGTGACCGTATGCATGCCTCCCGGCTGACCCGGAATGAATCGACGGGACAGTCCCGTGCGAGGATCCCAGTCGTAGGGCCGGAGATTTTCTGGAATCGGACTCTGGTCGGGAGAAGGCGCTTGCCAGGCCACATCCAGTTGTGGTCTGGGGAAAGGTTGAACGCCGGTCGCGAGATTCGTGTCAGACAGGACCATTACGAGTGTGCGGAACGTCTCAGCGATCTGCCGAGCCGTAATCATCACATGAAAGCACTCTTCAATCGTAGCTGGCGCGATGATCACATGAGGTGCGTCGCCCGGCTGCCCGAACATCGCAGCGAGCAGGTCTGACTGCTCGATCTTTGTCGGAAGGCCGGTGCTGGGACCACCGCGCTGCACATTCACAAGGACGAGCGGGATCTCGGTCATCACTGCCAGGCCGAGGAATTCAGTCTTGAGCGCCAGGCCGGGTCCGGATGTAATCGTAAATGCCACCTTGCCACTGTACGAAGCCCCGAGAGCAACTCCCGCGGCGGCAATTTCGTCTTCGGCCTGGTGAATGATCCCACCGAAGCGTTGAAAAATGCCACCCAGATGATGAGAGACCGAACTGGCGGGTGTGATGGGATACATCGCAGCGAGCTCCATACCCGATGCGATTGCGCCCATTGCGATTGCCTGGTTGCCGTTCATTACAACCATCGATTCGTCGGTCGTAACACTGGGCACATGCACACGGAAATCGAGATGGTCGCGCGCCCAATCGATTCCCGCATCCAGCATGAGGTAATTGCGATCGATGATCGCCTGGCTCTTTTTCTGGAACGTAAAAGCAATCTGCTTTCGAACCAGATCCACGTCTCGACCGTAAATCTCCGCCAGCATACCCAGGGCGAACATGTTCTTCCCGAGTGTCGGATCTTCGACCAGTTTGGCGCACACCTCGTGCATCGGGACTTCGATGATCCGGTAGTTCGTGCCTGAAAGCTCCTCGAGGGCAGCGCGCCACTCGGCCTGGATGTCCTCATCCTGATGATCCGCCCAACGATTCTCCAACAGGATGACCGCGTCGTCCTCTAGAGCCCCAAGGCGGTGCCGGTACATCAGCACCTGTTCGTTGAAGGCAACTACGAGGTTCGTCCGATCTCCCCAGTTCGAGATCGGTCCCGATCCAATCCGGATGCGATTTCCACTGGCAGCGTTGGGATCACGTGGTGGAGGCTGTACCTCGGAGGGGATGATTTCTACCGTCCAGACCCCGTTTCCCATCTTGGCGCATACGGTGCCAAACAACTGGCCGCAGCGCTGAGCCCCCTCACCCGGATCGGATACAACTTCTACGGTGTGGGAGCTGGTCTCCAGTGTCTCCAATTCGGGAACCTGCGGCGCATCCGGTTCGAGCATCGGAAGTCTAGTCGTCATATCGCGTTTCACCCTGGATCACGTTCGCGTTACTGGGAGCCCGAGTGCAAATGAGCCCCCACCGTCACAGCGTTTCCGGACAACATGTGGAAAAGTCGAATTTTGATCCGAAAACCACCGTCAAATCCTGCACTCAGACGGTATTAAATAATAGGATCTACTTATCTAAATTACAAGGGTGCAGAGGACCTGAGGACGGGTTCTCTCGAGAACAGGTCAAGCTACAGCAAGGGCAGACTTCAGCACGCGCATCTGTCGCCACGCCACGCTCGGCGTGCCTCGAAGCTCATGATCGGAATCATAACCAGCGCGGCTAAAGGATCGGCCCACCACCACCCGAAAAGAGCGTTGAGTGCGAGCCCCGCGAGCAGTATGGCAGAAAGGTAGGCGCACAGGTCGGTCTGTCGGGAATCAGCCGTCATTGCAGCACTACCTAAACCGTTGGCGACTCGCCGCTTAGCTCTTGCCAGTACCGGCATCACGATGAGCGATACGGTGGCCAGGATGATTCCGACGATGCTGTGGTCCGGTGCGGCGTGCTCCCGGAGGGTCAGTATGGACTCGACACCGACATAGGCGGCGAGGGCCACAAAACTCACCGCAACG
>JBDHMQ010000036.1:0-10864 GCA_039656095.1 Gemmatimonadota bacterium
GGTGCGAACACGATCGTGCCAACCAACGCGCCCAGGAAGATCGTCAGCATGGCTCCGGAAGGACCGAGAAAAGCTCCAACCATCGCCATCATCTTCATGTCTCCCCCACCCATCGCCGGCTTCTTGAATATCCACTCGCCGAACATGCCCACGCCAAACAAGACACCGAAACCGGCCACTGCCCCAAGCACAGAAACAAGCGGGGTGGGGTGTCCCGGCAAGAAGGAAAACGCGAGACCCGCCGCCAATCCACCAAGGCTGATTGGGTCGGGAATCAGGTAGTGCCGCGAATCGATCAGGGCAATCGTGAGCACCAGGCTAAGCAGGATGGCTCCCTGCAATGCAAGCCAGGTCGGTCCATACAGCCAGGCTACACCCAGCCAGATAGCCGCTGTCGCCGCCTCAACCAGCGGGTACTCGACAGAAATTGGTGTTCCACAGGATCGGCAATGACCTCTGAGGAGGATCCAGCTCACCATCGGAATATTGTCGTACCAGCTGATCTGGGAACTGCAGTTCGGGCATCGTGACCTCGGACGTACGGGACTCTCGCCGATCGGCAATCGTGCAACGAGTACGTTCATGAACGACCCAAGCGCCGCCCCGATGATCGTGACGTAAATTAGAAACGCCGGCTGTAGCTCCGCTGGCACATCAGCCTCCGAATATCCGGTCCATGAGTATCGCTCCTGCTATCGCCACATTCAAAGAATCCGTTCCCGCAAACAGGGGGATGCCCACTACGCTGTCGGCTGCATCAAGGATCTCCTCCGATACACCGGCTCCCTCGTTCCCGAGCACCAATGCTACACCACGCGAACTCCGATCCCGGCCCACCGGTTTCCCCCCGGAGGCGGAAGCCAACAGACTCGACTCGTGTTCCCTACACCAGGCGATGAGTGCTGGCACCGTGATTTCGAAAACCGGCAGACGAAAGCTCGACCCGGAGGCGGAGCGAATTGTCTTGGGATTCCACGCATCGGCCGTTCCGGGCAGACAGGCAACTCCGCCGGCACCCAGGGCTTCGGCAGCCCGAATCAACGTTCCCACATTGCCGGGGTCCTGGACGCCATCGAGCACAACGAGATTGGGAGGCCGCACGTCACCGAGAGACCAGGCCGGAATGTCGGCTACCGCAAGGATACCCTGTGGCGTCACCGTTCCGGCAAACTCCCCGAATTCCGCCGAGGAGATCTCCTCGATCGGGACGTCTGATCCTCGAAGAGCCTCCAGGGCCGCGGCAACCGCTGGATCGCCGGAGGCGGCTTTCGTATATAGCGCTTGGTGCACAGGGATACCGGTGCGGAGCAGATCGGCCACGACACGAGGTCCTTCCGCGAGCAACATCTGATACTCCCGGCGACCTTTACGACGGCTCAAGGCCCGCAGGCGTTTGGCCTGCGCGATACTAGGCACGGATCGACAAATGGATGATGGAATGATGGCGGACCACGACCCCCGGCCAGTGGCGCTCACGATCGCGGGAAGCGACTCGGGTGGTGGCGCGGGCATTCAGGCGGACATCAAGACGTTTCACGAATTCGGGGTGTTCGGGACCTCTGCGATAACAGCGATCACGGCCCAGAATACGCGAGAAGTTCGGTCCGTGGGCAGAGTCGAACCGAGCCTGGTCAGGTCCCAGATCGAAGCTGTAGTGGACGACCTGGCTCCTGCGGCGTGCAAGTCCGGCATGCTCGCTGATGCGGCCATAATTGGAGCGGTCGCGGCGGGTCTTGAGTCGGCGCACATCCCGCATTACGTGCTCGACCCGGTAATGGTCTCGGCCGGGGGGACCCCCCTCCTCGAACCCTCTGCCGTGGAGACCCTCAGGAGTCTCCTGATTCCGCTCGCCGACCTGGTCACGCCGAATCTCGACGAAGCTGGAATCCTGGCGAACATGGAGGTCCGGGACACGAATGCCATGCGTGAGGCCGGTGAGAAAATTCTCGACCTTGGGTGTCGGGCTGTCCTGATCAAGGGCGGGCACCTGGAATCCGACGAGATCGAAGATCTCCTGATCACACACGAAAGTCATCGGATCTGGCGTGCTGCCAAACATCCGATCGGCAACGCGCACGGAACCGGCTGCACGCTTTCGGCAGCGATCACGGCGGGGCTGGCGCTCGGCCAGCAACTGGAGGAGGCGATTGATCGCGGACTCGCATACACGCGGCATGCGATCCAGACGGCCCCCCCACGAGGAAAAGGGAGCCGGCCCCTCAATCATTGGTCTCCAGAAGGCTGTTGAGGACCTTGGTTGAGCCGGTTCGCTACCCGGGCCAGCGCGGCAAGCACCAGTGACTGAAAAGTCGTTGCTATTCGATCCGTCGTCTCGATGACTTCGATATGCGACAGAGGCACAGGGCTGATCCCGGCGCCAAAATTCGTGATGCAACTGACCCCAAAGCATCGGACACCCATTGCACGAGCCGTGATCACTTCCGGAACCGTGGACATCCCGACTGCATCCGCACCGAGCCGAGACGCCATCCGGACTTCGGAAGGAGTCTCGAAGGTTGGACCGAGAAACCCGCCGTATACACCCTCTCGCAACGCGATTCGATTCTCGACAGCGGCGGCTCGAACCTCGTCGCACAGCCCTGGATCGTACGCCTGACTTAAATCTGGCGTGGCCAATTCCTCGTCCAAGCCATCTCCATGTAACGGGTCGCGACCCATGAGGTTTATGTGATCTACGATCAGCATCAGATCGCCAGGCACAAAAGTCCGGTTGACACCTCCGGCCGCATTGCTGACAAACAAAGCCTTGATCCCAAGGCGCGCCATCGCCCTCACAGGAAGGGCTGCATGGTGAGCCGGGTGGCCCTCGTACAGGTGGGCGCGACCCCGGAGCGCGACGCACGGAACACCATTCAACAGGCCGGTTCGAAATACACCTGCATGACCCTCCACACCCACGGCCGGGAAGCCCGGAATATCGTCAAAGGAAATCTTCTCTCCGCCTTCAAAGCGGTCTGCCAGACCCCCAAGACCCGATCCCAGAATCAGGCCTACGGTCGGCCGGAATCCGCCTGTGAGCCGATCGATCTCGTGGGCTGCCTTCTCCGACGCTGGAATACTCAGGACAACACCCCGGCGAGCGACGCGGTCATCCAGGTCGCTACGGTACCACCGAGCATCGCCCGCATGCCGAGCTTGGACAGGTCCTGACGTCGCTCAGGCGCGATTCCACCGATTCCACCGATCTGGATCGCTATCGACGAGAAGTTCGCAAACCCGGTCAGGGCATACGTGGCGATGATGATGGACTTGGGCGAGAGATTCGACACCCCGTTAATGATGTCCGACAACATCTGGAAGGCCACGAACTCGTTGGCCACCATCTTCACGCCGAACAGGCTGCCGATCGTAGCAATGTCCTGCGACGGCACGCCGATCAACCAGGCGACGGGCGCGAACAAATAACCGAGAAGGAGCTCAAGTGTAATTCCTTCGATTCCGATGAGTCCTAGGCCCCAACCGAGCAAGCCGTTGAACAGGGCAATCAATGCGAGGAAGGCGATCAACGCCGCCCCGACGTTGAGTGCCAGGTGAAGCCCGTCCGTCGCCCCCCCAGCTGCGGCATCGATCAGGTTTACATGGCCCTCCTCGATATCGAAGTCGAGCGAATCGCGTGTCTCCGGTTCTTCGGTCTCCGGAAACAGCATCTTACTGACCACGATGCCCGCCGGAGCCGCCATGATACTGGCTGCGAGGAGATGGCCGGCGATCTGCGGAAACGCCGTCGCCAGCATAGCCACATAGGCCGCCATGACTCCCCCGGCGACCGTAGCGAAGCCACCTGTCATCACCGTGTTCAATTCCGACATCGTCATCTTGTCGATGAACGGCTTAATGAGCAGCGGCGCCTCCGTCTGCCCTACGAAGATGTTTCCGGCAGCCGACGTGGTCTCGGCCCCGCTCGTCTTCAGGGTGCGCTGCATCGCCCAGGCAACACCTTTAACGATCCACTGCATGATGCCCAGGTAGTACAAGATGGTCATCAGAGAGGAAAAGAAGATGATCGTCGGCAGGACGCTGAACGCAAAATTCGCGGCAACCGTGACGGTACCGCCGCTCCCCCCGTCGACGGCGATGACTCGATCTACGAGTCCACCAAATACAAATCGGGCGCCGGAATTCGTATACCCGATCAACGCCACGAAAATATCGTTGACGACCAGGAAGAACCCACGTCCCGCCTCCGTCTTCAAGACCAGTAGCGCGAAGCCCAACTGCAGGAGCAGGCCCTTCGCCACCAGTCCCCAGTCTATTGCTTTTCGGTGAGCCGAGAACGCCCACAACACGGAGAGGATTACGGCAAGCGCAAGCAAACCCCTGGCGGCCCGGAGCGGAAAGGACTCGTCGATTTCGCCAATCCGCACGAGTCCAGACGCGGACTCCTGCTCGTCTTGCACGACGGATGTGCCTGACGACGACTCGAGGGTTGCCTCGACGGCCGGTTCACCACTCGCCACCGGCGAACCCTTCGCTTGAGACAGTGCGATCCCACCAACACTGCCTACAACGAGAATCGCGAGGAATACCCGGATTCCGGCTGCCGTTATTCGCTTGCTCACCATCCGCCAAACCTCCCGAGTTCACTGCGCGCCAGAACCCGTCCTTCCCGTTTCGCACCGGTAAGGATGGGCTTCGCGAACAGCTTGATGAGAACTACGCCGGCGACAAATCCACCGACATGCGCCCAGAACGCTACACCGCCCCCCGAACCCACCGAAGCGGAGCCGGACAGCACCTGAAGTCCAAACCACCACAACAACATCACCCAGGCTGGAATCGGAATTACCCGAATGAAGATCACGAAGAAGAACAGGGTGAAGACGCGAACGCGAGGGTAGAGGACAAGATAGGCACCCATAATCCCGCTGATCGCGCCCGATGCACCGACCGTCGGTATCGGACTTCCGGGGGCCGAGGCGAGATGCGCGGCCGCTGCCAGACCACCGCAGATAAGGTAGAACAGGAGGTAGCGTGCATGGCCCATGGAATCTTCAATGTTGTTTCCAAACACCCATAGAAACCACATGTTGCCGATCAAGTGCATCCAACTGCCATGCAGGAACATCGACGTCAGAACCGTCGCTCCGCTCAAGCCTCCGATCTGACACGAATGTCGGGCTCCAAGCTGAACACCCGTCCCGGAAGCTATCTGGCCTGTGATCTCTCCGGGGATCGCCCCAAAGGCGCATAATGACTCAAGGAATGGCTCCCCAACGCCGGCACCCTGGACGACGATCCAGACCACCACGTTGACCACAATGAGAATCACCGTGACGAAGGGAATCAGCTCGGTCGGATTTTCGTCGCGAAGAGGAAACATGGCTCGAAGGGTAAATCCCCGCCGCTTGGCTCCGCAACGGACTGCCGTTCTGGCACCTTCCTGCCGTCAACGTGCCAGATTGTCGGCGTTTGTCCTAATTTAGGGCCTGAAATCAGGCACATCGTTTGCACTTTGTGGGTCCGGAAAATCCGGGGGGCGGAGCGCCCACACCGGAAACGCACCTGGCGATCGCCGGGCCGAACACGGGTTTCGCGGACAACGAGGGGACAGCAACAATGAGCAAAGTAATCGGCATCGACCTGGGAACGACAAATTCAGTTGTCGCCGTTATGGAAGGCGGGGACCCGGTTGTCATACCCAACGCCGAAGGAGCGCGAACGACGCCGTCGGTCGTTGCGTATACGAAAGATGGTGAGCGTCTCGTGGGCCAGGTCGCCAAGCGACAGGCCGTCACGAACCCGACGAACACAATCTTTTCCATCAAGCGATTCATGGGCCGCCAGTCGGCTGAGGTCGACAGCGAGCGGAGAGTGGTTCCCTACCCCGTCGATGCCGATGCCCAGGGACGTGTTGTGGTTAAGATCGCAAACGCTGATGGGCAGACTTTCACGCCGCCCGAAATCTCGGCGATGATCCTTCAGAAAATGAAACAGACGGCCGAGGACTATCTCGGCACGGATGTGACCAAGGCAGTCGTCACGGTGCCCGCGTATTTCAATGACGCCCAGCGACAAGCCACGAAGGACGCGGGCAAGATCGCCGGCCTGGAGGTGCTTCGGATCATTAACGAGCCGACGGCAGCAGCACTTGCCTATGGTCTCGACAAGAAGGCCGACGAAAAGATCGCTGTATTCGACCTCGGGGGTGGGACATACGACATCTCGATTCTCGAGCTGGGCGACGGCGTGTTTGAGGTTAAAGCGACGAACGGCGACACCCACCTCGGTGGTGACGATTTCGATCAACGGGTCATTGACTGGCTCGTAGAAGAATTTCTGAAGGATCAGGGCATCGATCTCTCAAAGGATCCGATGGCGCTGCAGCGTCTCAAGGAGGGGGCCGAGAAGGCAAAGATGGAATTGTCTTCGACGATGCAAACCGACATCAACCTGCCGTTCATTACGGCGGACCAGTCGGGGCCGAAGCATCTAAACGTCGTATTGACGCGTGCGCATTTTGAAAAGTTGGTCGACGACCTGATCGAGCGCACTCGCGAGCCGATGCGAATGGCGCTGGACGACGCCGGCCTCAAGCCTGAAGACATCGACGAGGTCATCCTGGTCGGGGGGTCCACGCGGATTCCGAAAATTCAAGCGACCGTGCAGGAATTCTTTGGCAAGGATCCGCACAAAGGCGTGAACCCGGATGAAGTCGTTGGTATCGGTGCGGCGATCCAGGGCGGTGTGCTGTCAGGCGATGTGAAGGACGTCCTGCTCCTCGACGTCACGCCGCTGTCGCTGGGTATTGAGACACTGGGCGGCGTCATGACACCTCTCATCACGCGCAACACCACGATTCCCACGAAGAAGAGCGAGACCTTCTCGACGGCCGAGGAGAATCAGCCGTCTGTGGACATCCACGTGCTGCAGGGCGAACGCCCGATGGCTTCGGATAACAAGACAATCGGAAAATTCAACCTGACGGGGATTCCGCCCGCACCGCGGGGGGTGCCACAGGTCGAGGTAACATTCGACATCGACGCCAACGGTATTCTCCACGTGAGCGCCAAGGACAAGGCAACCGGCAAGGAGCAGAAGATCCGCATCGAAGCCTCCTCTGGTCTGTCAGACTCGGACATCGATCAGATGGTGAAGGATGCCGAGGCCCACGCGACCGAGGACAAGGACCGGCGCGAGGCAGTCGAGTCTCGCAACCGACTCGACTCGCTGATCTATCAGACCGAGAAGAATCTCGAAGACTGGAAAGAGAAGCTGGACGATGACGCCAAGGCCGACATTGACGCCAAGCTGGAGAGCGGTCGACAGGCGCTGAAACAGGATTCCCTGGAGGAGATCGTTGCGGCTACGGAGGCGATCCAGGCCGCAGTTCAGGAGGCCGCGCAGCAGATCTACGCCCAGGCCGGAATGGGCGACGAAGCGTCGGCTGAAGAGGAATTCGCAGCCGATGACGACGAAACCGAGACCGATGAGTCGGACGACGAAGATGTCGTTGAAGCCGACTACGAGATTGTCGAGGAACCCGACGCCAGCTGACGCTGAGGGTAGCCTTCTGAGGCCACACGGGCGGCGGTGCTCTTTCGGGTGCTGCCGCCCGTGAGTTTTATTCAACAGGTCACAGGCAACGGTTCTCGAAGGTGTCGCGTCTGTAGAAGCAGGAGTCAGGTGGGAACTACAAGCCTGAAAAATGCTATCAGTGAATGGGTGGACTCAACGGGACGACATGGCCATCGCAAGACGGTCAGGGTGACAGGGAGGCAATGAGTACGATGAGCGACAAGTTGCGCACGAGACTGAATCTGATCCTTACCGCCGTAGTAGCATTCGCGGTAGGTTTGGCGATTACGGCCCCACTGAACGTTCCGGCCGACGGAATGGCGAACGCAGCCAATGCTCCGCTGCGACTCGATATCCGCGAGCCCGTTCGGGCTACGGGCGAGGTCGTCTCGATGTCAGGATTCTCAGAAATCGCCGAGCGCCTCACACCCGCTGTAGTAACGATCAACGTGCGTCGACCCTCCCCGCATCAAACGGGACGCCTCCCGCTACCGGCGCCTTTTGGCGACGGTGACGGATTCCAGTCGGCAAGCGGTTCGGGGTTCATCATTACACAGGACGGCTACGTCGTCACGAATAATCACGTGGTGGAAGATGCCGTATCTATCGAAGTTCTCCAGGCCGATGGCCGGGTGTTTGACAATGTTCGTCTCATCGGCCGCGATGAGACGACAGATGTTGCCTTGCTGAAAATCGACGCATCCGGTCTTCCACATGCTCCCCTGGGATCCAGCGAAGCTACGCGCGTTGGCGACTGGGTACTCGCCATCGGCAGTCCCGGGTTCAGCCGCGGAACGACGCTGACCACGAGTGTCACGGTCGGCATCGTCAGCGCCAAGGGGCGGAGCATTCAGATTCTGCGGGAAGAAGGTGGAAATCCACTGCCTCTCGCGATTGAGGACTTCATTCAAACGGATGCCGTGATCAACCCCGGGAACTCCGGAGGACCGCTGGTCAATGCAGCCGGTGAAGTCATCGGTATCAACTCAGCAATCGCCTCCACAACCGGCAGCTACCAGGGGTACGGATTTGCCGTTCCGATGGATCTGGTGCAGGAAGTGATCGACGATCTGGTGGAGTACGGCGCCGTACGCCGCGCGCTGCTGGGCGTGAGCGTGCTGCCGGTAGACGACGCCGATGCCCGGTACTACGGACTCGATCGGGTGGGGGGAGCGAAGGTCAGAACTCTACAGGCCGACATGCCAGCCGGAGATGCCGGAATCCGCGTAGGAGATGTCATCATAGCTGTGGCGGGTCGAGATCTCGTATCTGTTTCGGACCTCCAACGCCACGTGCGTCGGTTCGAACCGGGTGATGTCGTAGAGGTCGCACTGGTACGAATGACCGGGCAGCGTGAATCGGTCAGTGTGCGCCTCGCGTCTGCACCTGTTCCGGATCCGGTAATTGAGCAGACAGCCTTGGCCGGCAAAGATCAAATTGATGACCCGATCGGTATCCGAGTGGGCGAACTTTCAGGAAATCTTCGCCGCTCACTGGATCTTCCCCCGACCGTCGATGGCGTAGTCGTTACGGACATCGAGCCCAACGGCCCGTTCGCGAGGCGTCTGGGTGGAGTTCCCGGCCTGCGCCCGGTCATTACCAGCGTGAATCGCCAGGAGATCGACTCCGTCGAGGATTACGAGCGGATAATGCGCGACGTAAACCCGGGTGACGTGGTCGGCCTCACTCTTTACAATTTGCAAGGGGGCCCGGAAGCCGAGTTCATCCTGCCACTTACGATTCCGGTTCCATCAGCACGATAGCCGACGCGTTAGCGAGCACGGTCGGCAGAGGATTGGCGCAGATATGGCGTCGAGTTAGGTTTCTGCCAGCGGTTCCACCCGCAACAGGCGAAAGTGGCGGAACTGGCAGACGCGCCAGCCTTAGGAGCTGGTGGCCGAGAGGCCTTGGGGGTTCGAGTCCCCCCTTTCGCATACCTGTGTGCTCGAACTTTCACCCCTTAGAAGGCTGTTGAAGAAGTGAGTCGACCCTGATGGCCATGGACCAGACCGACATTGAAGTCTCCGTCGTAGAAGGAGACGGATGGAATAGAACCTTGACGGTGACCGTGTCATCTGACCGTGTTGCCAGAACAAGATCTGCCGAAACCGGAAGACTTTCGCGTACGAAGCGCCTCAAGGGCTTCCGGAAGGGCAAGATCCCACTCGCGGTTGTGGAACAGCAGTTTGGAGATGAGATCGACGACCGGGTGCAGCAACGACTCCTGGACGAAGCGTACCGTGCGGCGCTTGAGCAGCAGGAGCTGACACCTGCCAGCAACGGCCGAATCACCGACGTCAAGTACGGTCCCGACGAACCGTTTGTGTTCCAGGCGGTACTCGAGGTCATGCCGACAGTCAGGTTGGACCGTGTCGGCGGCTTCAAGCTCGAAATGACTGTGGCCGAGGTCACAGATACCGAGGTCCAGCAGATCCTTGAGCGGGTTCGCGAAGAAAATGCCAATTGGACGGTTGTTGACCGACACGCTGTGAAGAGCGACAGAGTGTCCGTCGCAATTTCTCCACTCTCGGACGACCAGAATGAGCCGGAAGGATCCGGTACCGCATATCAGGTGGTTATAGGCTCCGGGGAAGCGCTTGAAGGCGTGGAGCAGGCGATCACCACACTCAAGCCGGGCGACGACGGAGTGTTCTCGATCGAGTTCCCGGACGAGTCCGACGAGCAAGAGGCCGGTGCCACAGTGTCCCGGCGACTGCACATTCGGCTGGATTCCGTCGAGGAACAGGAGCTTCCAGAACTCGACGATGAACTTGCCAGCAGCCTGGGGGCCTTCGAGACCGTTGCCGATCTCGAGGCAGCAGTACGAGAGGATCTGGTTCGACACCACGAGGGTGAGGCCGAGGGCAAGCTTCGGACGGAGTTGATGGCGGCCGTCGTTGCTGCCAACCCGTTTGTCGTCCCGCGCGCACTGACAGACCGGTATCTGCACAACATGATGCAGGCGACCGAAGAGATGGGCGCCGCTGAGCTTGAGCGGGCGCGCGAGGCAGTTGGATCTCACGCTGAGCAGCAGATTCGGGAGCAGTTGATTCTGGACAAGATCATTGAACAAGAAGAACTTGAACCGTCCTCCGAGGAAATTGAGGCTGAAATCGGTGCTCTGGCCGTCCGCCGGAATGAGCCGCTAGGCAAACTCCGGAGGGAAATGGCCCGAGACGGATCGCTGAGCGCTCTGGGACGCAATCTTGCGGTGGAAAATGCCTTCGGTTACCTGAAAGATCAGTCTGAAATCAGCTGAACTCGACAGAATACGGGAAAAATGCCGATCTACGCACCATATGTCATCGAGCGATCCAGCCGCGGCGAG
>JBDHMQ010000037.1:0-10854 GCA_039656095.1 Gemmatimonadota bacterium
CAGCAGCTTCTGCATATGGCAACACCAGGTCCGGGGCCCCACGATCTGCGCCCAACTGGGCAAGCATGACAAGGGCACCCGAGGCTCTAGGCTGAGAAGCAAGAAGCTCAATCAGTACGCGCTCCGCTTCACCAGACTGGCCCGACCGTTCCATCTGCGTCGCCAGAGCCAATGCCCGACTTTCCTCTGCACGCGCACCGCTCGTCGTCTGTGCGGCAGCACTTTGGACGGTCGCCAAGCCCATGGTGATTGTGACCAACGCAGTAGTTACGCCTCGCATCATGGAGTAGCTCCATCGACGGCATTCAATCGATCGAAATAGTCGAGAATGAGCTGTCGATCAGACCGGGATGCTTCCCGCAACGCTGCATCGTCAGGATATGGAAACCTGGGTCCCGTCTCCGTTTCTGCACCTTGCTCGGGCACGGACCCAGCGCGCGTCAAGTCAGCGGCTTTCGCTTCGCGTCGCTCGGGATCCTCATCCCTCTCAAGAGACTTGCCCGCATCCAGCAGCCTGCGGAACAGTTGTTCCTGACGCCGTAGCGTGCTCTGATCCAACTGTCCAGCTGCCAGGTTCCGCGCGATCTCATCGGCTTCGCTTGCCAGCAACTCCGGACGTGCAGGCAGCTCCGCCGCCTCAGGTCGTGCGGCCAATTCTTCAAGTTCTCTGGCTATCTCTTGCTGGCGCTCTGCCAGACGTTGAAGCGCCACTTCCATTGGCTGGCCGTTCTGCTGCATCAGCATGAGCCCACCGGACTCCCTGTTCAGCCCGGCCTGGCTCTGGCTCATCTGAGCGAGTTGATCAAGCGCTTCCTGCATCCCGGTTGCCGAGCCCGCTGACTCTACTTCTCGCCGGCTGGCCATCAAACGCCCGGCGAGATCGTTGAGCGTCTCGACGAGTGCCAGACTTTCTTCACTCGCTCCGCGAGGAGGCCCGTCTCGTCCGCCAAGCGCCTCGCCGAGCTCCTGCATCCGATCGCGAGCCTCGGCTGCCGTAGATCCGACGCTCCTGTCGATCAGTGCCGTCTTCTTCCCCGCCTCCGACAGTGACTCGAGCAACCGGTCCAGGCCCTGTATCAGGGATGCCTGTCGACCTGCGAGGTTTGCTGCCGGTTGACCGCCCTGCGAGAGATCCCCACTGAGGACAGCCTGCTCTCGGGCAAGGTCGAGGGCTTCCTGCGTCGCCGTCCCCACCGCCTCAAGCGCTTCCTGCTTCCAATCTTCGTTGAGCATCTCGCCCGCCGATTCAATGGACTGCGCTGATTCCTGCATCTGCTCTGAAGCCTGCGATGCCGACGACTGCCCTCCCTGTGATCCGGAGCGGCCGCCGCTACGTGCGGCCTCCTGCGCGGCCTGCATATCTGCTGCCGCTGCCGACATCTGCTCAGAGCCACGCGCGACAGAATCTGCTGCTGCATCCAACCCCTGAGCGGTCAGTTTCTCACGCAACGCCTCAAGCCGTTCGACGAGCCTGTCCGCATCCGCGGCGACCTCAGACTGCTGGTCGGCCCACGACTCTTCCTGCTTGAATGCATCGGCCAGCGCAGACTGGCGATTGGCAAGCTGTTGAGCTGAGTCTGTTGCGTCGTTCATAGTCTGTTCGATCGCAACGCGCTCCATGAGGGCCAGGGTCTGCTCCAGCCTCGCCTCCATTTCCCGCAGCTTCGACGACAGGTCTCCCAATTCTTGCTGAGTCTGCCGGGAGTCGAGATTCCTGAGCGCCTGTTCCAACTGCCGCAGCTGCTCACCCAGGCCTGTCTCCTCGATCTGCCGGAAGAGCTCTTCCAATTGCTCGAATTTTTCCCGCATCGCAGCGTCAGCCAGGCCCGACTCCTCCGAACCCTCACGCAATTCATCCATCCGCCGCTCCATGTCGGCGATGCGCTGATCCAGTTCCTGGCCACGCTCAAGAATTCGACGTGATTCTTCCGTTGCGCCAAACTCGCTTGCATCCGGCACGCCACTGGATCGATCGTTCTGCGCCCCCTCGGATCTGCGCTGGGCGTCCCTTGTCGCCCTCGCCAGATCGGCTGCGTTGTCCCGCAGCTCCCGTGAGCTTTGGGCGAGCCGTTCCGCGCTTTCGGCGGCGGATCGGCGCAGCTCCGTCAGACTGGGAACGAAAACCCTGAAGGTGTCCGACACCGAAGGTCGATGGCCGGGATGTATGTCGCGCGACCGGGCGACATAGAACAGAGTGTCCCCCGGTACGAGATCGAGGACATCGAGTCGAAGAACCGGCCGCAGGACGATTCGCAGATTCTGGCGTTGGCCCACCGAAGCTTCCCAGAGCGGTACGATCTCAGGAGCGCTCTGCACGCCGGCAGCAGAAATTCGCCACGTCTCCAGGTCTATGACGGCCAGGCCGATATCGTCCCGCGCGTCGATAACCAGCGGTAGTCTGAGGTCTACCGAAGCAGCCGTGTCTCTTCCCGGATAGACGACCTCAACGACTGGTACGAGGTCGACTACAGCATGTAGACTGAACGGCTCCGGAGCTCGAATTCCTGGCAGCGTATTTGCCGGTTCGAGTGACCATGTCCAGTTCCCCTCGTTCCGCGGACGCCATTCTGCGGAGAATCGCAGGCCGTCCACGTCGAATTCCACAACGGCCTCGGACGCATCCTCGACAAGCCGCGCACGACCAAGTGGCTCATTCGTTCGACCTTCGATTCGGATAACGGTTCCAGCCGGAACCTCGATGTCCCCTACAAATGAACTCAAGGACTCAGTCGGTCGCTGCAGGTAGGCCGGATACCTGAGTTCGATGGACAGCTGGGTAATCAGTAGAGGATCCAGCGGTAGCACCTCGTGCGCTTCGGACCGGGTCCCATCCATTGCTTCGACCCAGAATCGAGTCGGCGATTCTATGGGACTCGTCGCGCCGACCGTGCTTCCATCCGGTGCCACTGCCAGGCGAACACTCGCGATCGGCTCGCCGACCGGCTGCCAGACCAGAATCACCGAATCCCGCATGGGCGCGACGGTGCGGATTTGTAACCGGTCACCTCGCAACACGGCAGTATCCCCGGGTGCAATCTGTATTCGCGGCGGGGGTGGCGGGAATGCGGTGGTCCACGGTTGGCCCAGAGCTGTCGCGGCGGCCAGCGTTCTGGCCGGGGCTCTCATGGTGGCAACCACCAGACCGCCGAGGGCAACCACGAACAACAGACCAGCCCAGGAAATTCTTCGTCCCACTTTGCTCAGCGTCTCGGGAAACAGCTCCCAGTCTTCATGAGCCGCGAGCTTATCTGCTACCAGTTGTCGTCCAAATCGAGCCAGAGATCGGGACTCAACGGGTCTGTCCGATGACAATTCCAGCGCTCCTGCGAGCTCTCCCCGACGAAGTCCAACCGACTTCTCGACTTCAGGAACGAGCGTTGGGAGGCGATGGCGAGCGAGGTAGTTTCGGGCGGCGACGGTGAGAACAGCACACACCAGAATGGTGAGCAGACTGAGGCCCATTGGTACCCACGAACCCGGCTCGTGAACTGTTTGTTCGGGAAGAAGACTCGTGAAGATGACCGAAAGCGAGATCGTGGCGAAACCAAGTGCCACGGCAGCAAACACGACCGCCAGTCTGACCCGGGAAGCCGTCCGGTCTATCCGCGCGAGTTCAGCCGTGGCATCCAGTCGCGTCACTCCCCCACCCCCTCTTCAGCCACCAATTCAATTGCCCTCAGCGCCGTCTCATATGCCTGGTTGCGTGCCAGTGCGTAATCGTCCCGCAGCATTCTCGTTATTTCACGTGTTGAGGTGCCCGACTTCGCCAGCCGCTCAGCCTCGATTCTTGCTGCCGTCAGGTCGGCCGCCGTGTCGATTGCCGTGTTACTACCATTAAGGTCGATGACGAGTGTAACTTCACCCCGCACCGACTCTCCCTCGTAATAGTCACCAAGTGACGTAAGCGTTCCACGGCGCACTTCTTCGTGGAGCTTGGTGAGCTCCCTGCACACACAGGCTGGTGCCGCTCCGAGCCCCAGTTCCGCCAGGTCAGCAAGCAGAGCCGCCAACCTCCGCGGCGACTCAAACACCACTAGAGTCATGTGCGCTGCAGAGCACATCTCCAGCCAATCCCGGCGCTGCCGGCCCTTCCGCGGTGGAAAGCCAAGAAAAAGGAACTGGTCGGACGGGAATCCTGATACGGCCAGAGCCGTCAACACGGCAGAAGCACCCGGGATCGCCACCACCGTATACCCTGATTCTGTGATGGAGTGGACGAGCGCTGCTCCAGGATCCGATACGCCGGGTGTACCGGCATCAGTAACCAGCGCGCAGTCCTCGCCTGCCTCGAGCATCGCCATGACTTCGGCGACTCGCGAACGCTCATTGTGCGCGTGAAGGGACGCCAGCCGTGCAGCAATTCCGAAATGACGAGTGAGGGTCTGCGTACGACGCGTATCCTCAGCGTAGATCGTCTTTACCTGCCGCAGCGTTTCTAATGCCCGTGACGAAATGTCCCCGAGATTACCGATCGGGGTACTTACCAGGTACAGGATTCCAGTTTCAGTCTGCATGGTAAAGTCAAAGTGCCCTCCGCCACCATTGGACGAAGGGCACCTTTGTCCTCCCGGATGTTCGGGAAGGTCAGGCGTGCGCCTGGATCAGCTCTTCCAGCTGATTCTTCGACCGCACTCCGACGATCGTTTCGACCAGTTCTCCGTCCTTAAAGTAGAGAATACTCGGAATCGACCGAACGTTGAAGCGCTCAGTGATCTTGCGGTTGGAATCTACGTCCACCTTTCCAACCATGACCTTGCCCACATAATCGTCCGCGATCGAATCGATCACGGGACCCACAGCGCGACAGGGACCACACCACTCGGCCCAGAAGTCCACTACAGCCAGACCCTCGCCCTGCTCTATTTGCTGCTCAAAGTTATCATCGGTCAGTGTCATCACGTTCTCACTAGCCACGTTCTTGTATCCTCCTCCGTATATGGTGGATAAAGCTCACAACTCCACCTAGGTTACGCCGGAATCATCACCGGCATCGCCCTTCGTGGTCGCTGTCCGGCACCCACAATCAGGCAAAAAGTCATGGACAGTATCGACCACATTGGAATCGCCGTCAATTCCCTCGCGGAGGCGGTTCCCGCCTTCGCTGCGATACTCGGGCGAAACCCATCCGATGAACAAGAAGTTCCCTCAGAACATGTCCGAGTCGTGTTTTTCGGCGACTCACCTGGTCGGGTCGAGCTCCTTGAGTCAACAGACCCAGACTCGCCGGTTGCGCGACACATCGCGCGTCGCGGACCGGGTATTCATCATATCTGCTTCACAACTCCCGATCTCGATGCTGCACTCAGGCGCGCCGAAGCTGAGGGCATGGAAGTGATTCAGCCGCGAATTCGCGCTGGAGCCGACGGCAAACGAATCGCCTTCCTCCACCCTCGATCAACTTCAGGCGTCCTGATTGAACTCGCAGAACAGGTCAATCAAGGTCTCGACGATTAGCTAAGGAGACGACCCCGGCGCGATTCGATCCATATCTAGTTGCTCGACGAACCACTGACCATTGCCGTCAGGCACCGTAAGCACCGGCAGATCAACAGTCCCGTTTCGCGTATTCCGCAACTGCACCATATAGCGCACCCGGTCCGGCCCATAGATGGCAAGATTCGACACGCGCATTTCGTAGCCCCCGTTTCGGAGCAATCCTGCCAATACAATCATTCGAGGTTCGATCTCCTGTATGCCGAACCGCTCGACCGCCGATCCATCCTCGGTGCCGAAGACTGCCCACATACCGGGATAATCGTCAGCTGCGGCCGCATCAAAAAATGTCCGAACAGCCTGTTCCGATGTACTCGCCCCGTATGCCTGCTGACCCGCAGGAAGTCCAGCAGTGTCAAACTGCCTGGACGAAGAACCGCACGCAGTCATTGCCAAAGCAACCAGAGCCGTGAGGGATACCAGCATGTGCCGGCGGGTGGCAGTTTGGATCACTGTTCGGCCTCCTTGGTCCTGCGTGGATCGACAATCGACAGGCTCAATCTGGCACCTTCCGTGGTCGGGTCAAGACGATGGATTCGTGTGGAAGGTAACTTCGCCAGCTTCGCCAATCCCGGCCTGAATCCGATCCCCATCGGTGAATTCACCTTCCAGGAACGCCATGGCCAACGGATCGGCCAGAATCTTCTGGATCGCCCGCTTGATGGGGCGTGCACCATAAATTGGATTATACCCTGCGTCGGCAATTCTGGTCTTTAACTCAGGATCCACTTCGAGTTCGATTTCCCGTTCCGCCAGGCGAGTGGCCAGACGTGCGAGCTGCAGATCCAGAATATGGCCCAGATCCGCTCGATCGAGCGGGCGATAAACCAGTATTTCGTCGATTCGGTTCAAGAACTCAGGCCGAAACTGGCTGCGCAGGGCTTCCAGTACTGCCTGCTCAACCTGCGCCCAGGGTTCCTCCGAGCCATCCTGAATCAATGCGCTTCCGACATTGCTGGTCATGATTATCACCGTATTTCGAAAGTCGACCGTACGACCCTGGCCGTCTGTCAGGTGACCATCATCCAGGATTTGAAGCATGGCATTCAGTACATCCGGATGTGCCTTTTCAATTTCATCGAACAGAACGACGCTGTATGGGCGACGACGAACCTGCTCGGTGAGTTGCCCGCCTTCTTCATAGCCGACATATCCGGGCGGAGCACCGATGAGCCGAGACACGGCGTGGCGCTCCATGTATTCCGACATATCGAGCCGGATGATGGCGTCTTCATCATCAAACAAAAATTCGGCCAGAGCCCGGGCTGTCTCAGTCTTACCGACACCGGTCGGGCCCAGGAAAATAAAACTGCCAATTGGCCGGTCTGGATCCTGTAGACCCGCTCGGCTCCTGCGAACCGCGTTGGCCACCGCTGAGATCGGTTCTTCCTGACTGATTACCCGTTCGTGAAGGTGGCCTTCCAGCTGTGTCAATCGCTCGCGCTCAGTTTCCAGCATCCGGGCGACTGGTATGCCGGTCCACGACGCCACTACCTCAGCGATGTCTTCAGCACCCACTTCCTCTTTCAGAAAGCCCCCGGCCTCCTGAATGCGCTTCAGGTCCCGCTCGGCCTGTTCCAGCGCCTCACGTTCGCGCGGAAGTTTGCCGTAGGTGATTTCCGCAGCAAGTTGGAGATCCCCTGATCGGGTGGCCTGCTCGGCAGACTGGGTCGACTCTTCGATCCCACGTTTAAGTTCCTGCACCTTATCGATGGCCACTTTCTCGGCCATCCAGGTCGACTTGAGGCCGGCCAGTTTTTCACGAACTCCGGCGAGATCGGCTTCAAGCGATTCACTTCTTGCCTTCGACTTGGCGTCCTCTTCTCCCTTGAGCGCCTCGCGTTCAATTTCGAGTTGTGTCTTGCGGCGCTCGAGAACGTCGATCTCCTCCGGCATCGAATCAATCTCAATGCGCAAACGAGAGCCCGCTTCATCAATCAGGTCGATTGCCTTGTCTGGCAGGAATCGATCGCCAATGTACCTGCTGGAAAGGCGAACAGCTGCGACAAGAGCGGGATCCGTGATCCGCACACCGTGATGCACTTCGTACTTCTCTTTTAGCCCTCGAAGAATTGCCACGGCTTCAGCCGCAGCAGGTTCTCCCACAAGTACCGGTTGAAAGCGCCGCTCAAGAGCCGGGTCTTTTTCGATATGGCGACGATACTCGTCGATCGTCGTAGCCCCAACCATTCGCAGCTGACCGCGCGCGAGAGCCGGTTTGAGCATATTGCCGGCGTCTACCGCCCCTTCAGCCGCCCCTGCCCCAACCAGCGTGTGGAGTTCATCGAGGAACACGATAAACCGGCCACCGCTCTCCGTGATCTCCTTGAGGGCACCCTTCAGGCGCTCCTCAAACTCGCCACGAAATTTCGCACCAGCGAGCATCGCCGCGATGTCGAGCTGAATCAGCCGCTTGTCGCGAAGGGACTCCGGCACGTCACCTTCGACAATTCGCTGCGCGAGGCCCTCCACGATTGCGGTCTTGCCGACTCCCGGTTCACCAATGAGTACCGGGTTGTTTTTTGTTCGACGCGAAAGCACCTGCATGACGCGCCGTATCTCCTGATCACGTCCGATTACCGGATCCAACTCTCCGCGGCGCGCTTGCTCCGTCAGGTCGATCCCGAATCTCTCGAGCGCCTGATATTTTTCCTCAGCCTGTTGATCTGTTACGCGATGCGGACCACGAACCTCAGACACTGCCTCACGCAATGCTTCCACCGTAGCGCCCGCTCCGACCAGAATTCTTGACGTGCTGGTAGCAACCGGTCCGGCCAGGGCGAGAAGGAGGTGCTCAGTAGATACGTACTGGTCATCCAGCACCTGTGCCTCTGCATCGGCCGAGTCGAGAATGCGATTGAGTTCACGACTGACTGACGGAGATGCATCGGTTTGCTTCGGCAGGCGGCTGATACCCTCAGCCAACTCCCGGGAGACGACGGCAGGCTCGACCCCAACCTTTCTCAGAATCGGCCCAACAATGCCGTCTTCCTGGTCGAGGAGCGCAGCCATCAGGTGCAAGTCCTCGACGGCTGGATTGCCAACACGTCGGGCTGAACCTGCGGCGTCTTGCAGCGCCCGTGCCGCCAGGATTGTCAGGCGATCGGCAGGTATCATGAGTCGATGTTTACCTTTCGACCTGATGTGTCGCCTCGCTTTGGCAGCGTCATTGTAAGAATTCCGTCGGCCAGTCGCGCACTGACACCGCTGATGTCCACATCGGACGGCAAGCGTACGGCGCGACGAAAATGCCCGAACAGCCTCTCCGTTTTGCGCACCTGCTCACCCGTTGCCAGCGCCGGTCGCTTGCGATCACCGGAGATGACTACCTCATCGCCCTGTGTATTGATTTCCAGTTCGTCCCGGGAAAGGCCCGGCAGATCGAACTGGAGCAGATAGTGGTCTTCGGTCTCGACCAGGTCGTAGCGCGGAAATTTCACCACGGCTTTCGGAGTGAATGCACGCACGCCTTCTACGATCTCGCCTACGAGATCCTGTATGTCCGAAAATGGACTTCCCTGCTCGTGTGCCTCGTTCGAAGTTTCCGTCTCTTGCTGCTTCTCGTCGGTCATCATTTCACTCCCTCCCGTTGCGGTCTTGAACCGGTGTCTGGTCGATCAAGCCTGTCTGCACGAGACAGGGGCAAGGGACGTGCCTTCTTAACCTGCCGTTACGGCAGTCGCAGGCCTTCCGTGGTCAATCTACCCCGCCGACCTGGCGGTGCGGCGTATACCAGCGTTGCCAGTAAACCGTTCGGCCCATAGGCTGATTCAACATGAAGCACACGCTCGCCCGAATAGTGGCCCTGGCCATCGCCCCAGCACTGACACTGCCTGCCTGCCGGGGCGACATGGGAGGCCTCGACAGCGGAATGGATCGCGAGGTCTACGTCGCTGTAATGGGTGAACTCGCCGATATTCGAAAATTTCCGCCTCCTGCGACCGATGATATGGACCGCGACGCACAGGCTGATTCCGCACGAGCGGCGATACTGATCGCCTATGGGGTGACCGCACCAGAATTATTGGCTTTCGCACAGAGTGCTGGTTCGGATCCCGCGCTCATGGAGACGCTGACCGACCAGATAGCGGCCATCACAGACTCATTGGCTGAGGCCCGAGACACCGTTAACGCGGACACGGCAACCATTGCTGCGGACACGATCGTTGAGACTCCCGCGGTGGATTCATCCTGGCCAGACTCGGCAACGATCCCGGCAAAGCTACGGCGGGATCGGGCCATCTCGTTGGGCAACCCCGAAGAGCGCCCCACCAGATGAAGCCCCCATCCGAATCTATACGATCCCTCGGGCACTGGGGCGTGACGACAATTAGAACGTTCGGCTCGGCTGGTTTGATGGCCTGTGCTACCATTTCAGCACTGGCGCACCCGCGGGAATGGCGCCGCGAGGCTTTTGTTCAGGCGAAGGCGATCGGGATCGACAGCCTTCCGCTCGTCCTGTTCGTCGGGATGCTCAGCGGCTCGATCCTGGCCCAGCAAAGCGGCTATCAGTTCAATGATCTCCCAATGTGGGTCGTGGGTCAGGCAGTGGCGGCAGGAATGCTCACCGAGCTCGCTCCATTGCTGTCGGCCATCATCATGGCAGGTCGTGTTGGAGCAGGAATTGGCGCGGAACTGGGCACGATGAAGGTCACGGATCAGATCGATGCATTACGAACCCTGGGACGTGATCCAGTTATGGAATTGGTCGTCCCCAGAGTTGTCGCCGGCGCGATTGTCATGCTGCCGATTGTGATATTCGCCAATATCATCGGTATCTGGAGTGGCTGGTTCACGGCTATCGCCCTGCTACCCATGACTACGACCGAGTACATCTACGGTGTCCAGACATACAACTACGCTCCTGCTGTGATTTTCACACTCATCAAAGCGGTCTTCTTCGGCATCACGATTACCTTCACCGGCTGCTACGTGGGGCTTCGAGCTGAAGGCGGCGCCGCCGGCGTAGGCAGGTCGGCGCGGAACACCGTCGTCGCAATCATCGTAGCTCTGATGGTATTGGACGTCATACTCGCGCCTATCTACAAGGCCGTTTCGTGAGGAGTGCAGCGATATGATCGAAATCGTTGGGCTCCGGAAGACACTGAACGGCAAGCGCGTGCTTGACGGAGTCGACCTCGACATCCACGAGGGAACGAGTCTCGTAATCATGGGTCCGTCAGGCACCGGAAAGAGCGTTCTTTTAAAGCATATCGTGGGCCTGTTCGACCCCGACGAAGGTGACGTTTGCGTTGAAGGGATGTCCGTGCCAAGCGCCAACGGAAAGCAGATTCGCGAGATCCGGTCGAAGATCAGTTATGTCTTTCAGAACTCCGCTCTTTTCGATTCAATGACTACGGC
>JBDHMQ010000038.1:0-10668 GCA_039656095.1 Gemmatimonadota bacterium
ATCGATTTGACGGTGTAATCTGGCACCGGGAGGCCGCGGGCCAAATCGGAGTTGGCCAGAATGTTCTCAGCATGGCGGCCGGACCCGAGGATCTCGCCGGTGTCTGGGTAGGAACTGACAGAGGGCTGTTTCGGATACCCGGACCGGGGGCGCTTGTGGATGCCCCGTGGCTCGGGGCCCGGAGGATTCTGGCGCTTGCATCTCACGCAGGGCTCTTGTGGGTGGGAACGGATCGTGGATTGGCCGTTTTTGAGCCCTCTGCCGGGATCCCGATCGCACAGTCTTCCGATGGCCAGCCGCGCGGCCGCGTCTGGTCTCTGAAAGCGGCCGGGAGCCGTCTGTATGCCGGGATCGATAGAGACGTGTGGTGGCTCGAGGATAAGGTATGGGTCCGGGCCAACGATCTCGGAGTGCTGCCCGCGCCTGCGACTGCCCTTGATTATCGCGACGAAAGTCTGTGGATCGGGAGTGATGACGGACTAGTCGTGTGGAATACGAGTACAGGTGAGCAGCGCCGCTACTCTTTCGCGGCCGGCGACCTGCCAACCGGTGATCGTGGTGAGCGGAGGGTGACGGCAGTTTCGGCAGTCGGACCCGATACCGTGTGGCTGACTACGCCAGCGGGAGCCGTCCGTCTGGATCTCGACTGATGCACTCCGATAGCGAGTTTGATCGTATCCGGGCGATGCTGGCTATCGCTGCAGATCTCGAGTCGCCTGACGAAGTCGTACTCGGGGCAGGGGACGATGCTGCGGTAGTTCGCCCGGCTCCCGGAGAGTCGATTGTTTTGAGCACGGACCTGTCGATCGAGGGAGTCCACTTCCGGCGGGATTGGCTGAACTGGGAAGCGATTGGCTACCGGGCGACAGCAGCAGCGCTCAGCGATCTGGCAGCCATGGCGTCACGACCCATAGGTGTTCTCGTGTCACTGGCCCTGCCCCCCGAGTTGGACACACCCGTGTACGAGCAGATTTCGGCTGGCATCAGCGCATGTCTCAAGTCCGCCGGGGCAGTCTTGTTAGGTGGGGACACGTCAAGTTCTCCGGCTTCCGTCCTCATCGACATTACGGCTGTGGGTAGCGTGGAGCATCCAATCAAGAGATCTGGTGCTAGATCCGAAGACGAGGTGTGGGTGACAGGTCGGCTGGGCGCCGCTGCATCTGCTGTGCTCGCTCTCCAGTCTGGGCTCGAACCCGATCCTGCTGTTCGCGGACAGTTCGAACGTCCTGAGCCGCGTTGGCGAGAGGCAATGTGGTTGGCCGAGCGGAGCGCGATGACGGCAGCGATCGACCTGTCGGACGGACTTGCGGGCGACGCTCAGCATCTAGCTGAGGCTTCAAGCGTCCGGTTGGACATCGAGATCGATTGTCTGCCCCTGGACGTGTCACTTGAGGCCTGGTCGAATACATCCGTGTCGCTCGCGATAGCGGCGGGCGGGGGAGAAGACTACGAACTGCTGTTCACGTCGCCTCCGGGCGTCATGGCCGGTGTGCTCCGGGAGTTCCATTCCGTATTCGGGCTTGAGCTGACCCGGATCGGAGATGTAGCTCCAGGAGCAGGCGTTTCGTGGCGCGACCGGACCGGCGGGCCGGCAGACCCACCGGCCTCAGCCGGCTACGATCACTTTACTGACCGGGCGTGAGAAAGATCGGGATCCCGCCCTCCGTCGGCGCGATGACGAGGTTGTTTGACCCGGCGGCTACCTCACTCAGCGACTCCAGGTAACGCCAGTACAGGTAGCGCTGGCCTGAAACGCCTGTCAGGCTGGTTGCGATGATCTCCTGAGCATCCCGGATTCCGGCTGCCTCAGCGCGCTTCTGATTGGCCTGTTCCTCCACGACCTGCGTCTGGAATGCTTCCGCATCCACCTGTTGCTCACGAGCCAGTTTGGCCTCGATCGCCTGTCGCAGGGTCTCCGGCGGCTGCAACTCGCGCACGAAGAACTCAGTAATCACGATACCGCGCTCCGTGAGCTTGTCGGCCATGAGTTCTTCGATCCGTACGCCGATCTGGGCCCGCTCTTGCGACAGCACGTTAGCCGCGGTCATCTCCGCTACCGCGTCGCGAATGGCTGAACGGTACGTGTTGTAGACGAACGAGTGGACGGCCGCGGGCTCACCCACGCTGAGGAACAGAGATACGGCCGAATCCGGAACCAACCGGTACCTGTAGGCCGCGTCAATTCGAATCTGCAATTGATCGGAGGTCAGGGCTGTGAGAGTCTCGGCGCCCCCTTGCAGCGGGTACTGGATCTCTCGCGTGGAATAGTTGGTCCACGACCGAAGAATTGAGTGATACAGACCCTGTCGGTAAGGGGTCGAACTGACGGCCCCCGTGACCGGGTTGCGTCTTACGGAAACTTCGTACTCGTTGATGCGGTTGAAGCCGAACAAAAGGGCGATGATTATGGCGATCGCCGCAAGTCCGGTCCCGGCGGCACCAGCGCCTTGTGCGAGCTGGCGTTTCATGAGGTCTCCTGGATGAAAGGGCGAGCCCTCAGGGGGCCCGTCTTGTCAGTGTTTGATTAAGCGACCAATTTGTAGCGATGTGACGGTTCGCGACAGGTCATTCTGAATGGAATACACATATGTCCGCCATTGATTCGATTCACGCCCGCGAAATACTCGACTCGAGGGGAAATCCGACGGTCGAGGCGGAAGTTCGTACGACTGATGGTTGCACCGGTCGCGCGGGGGTTCCGAGCGGGGCCTCTACAGGTATTCACGAGGCCGTTGAGCTTCGCGATGGTGACCCCCGTCGCTATGGCGGCAAGGGTGTACTTCAAGCCGTCGCCAACGTGACAGGAGAAATCGCCGATGGGCTACGTGGAGCTGATGTCACGGATCAGGTGGCAATCGACACGCGGTTGATCGGAATGGATGGTACGCCCAACAAGGGCCGATTGGGCGCAAACGCATTGCTTGCGGTGTCGATGGCTGCGGCGCGTGCCGGTGCCGCGACACTCGAGATTCCCCTCTATCGTCATCTCGGGGATGGAACCAAACTACCGGTTCCGCAGATGAATATTCTGAACGGAGGTGCCCACGCGGACAACAGCGTGGACATTCAAGAATTCATGGTCGTTCCGCTGGGATCGGCGACGTTCAGCGAGGCACTCCGAGCTGGAACTGAGGTGTTTCATTCTCTTCGCAGTCAGCTGACACAGGCGGGATTGTCCACTGCTGTTGGCGACGAAGGGGGTTTCGCGCCCAATCTGGCATCCAACCGGGATGCATTGGATTTCATCCTCGAGGCGATCGACCACGCCGGATATCGAGCGGGTCCCGATGTCTCTCTCGCGATTGATGCCGCTGCCACCGAATTCTACGATTCGGACTCGGCGCAGTACGTTTTTGAAAGCGCTGGAGAGGCGGGCAGCAAGGCAGCAAGTGATCTGATTTCGATGTATGGCGAGTGGATCGATGCCTATCCGCTTGTTTCGATTGAAGACGGGCTGGCTGAAGACGACTGGGATGGTTGGTCAGCTCTTACCCGGGGCCTCGGCGAGAAAGTGCAATTGGTCGGCGACGATCTGTTCGTTACGAACGTTGGGCGCTTGCAACGGGGAATCGACAGCCGCATCGCCAATTCCATCTTGATCAAGCTGAATCAGATCGGTACGGTGATGGAAACGTTGAGCGCCATTCGGGTAGCTTCGGCAGCCGGATATACGTCAGTAATCTCGCACCGATCCGGCGAAACCGAAGACACATTCATCGCGGACCTTGCGGTTGCGACCGGAGCAGGCCAGATCAAGACGGGATCTGCGTGTCGATCGGAGCGTGTAGCGAAGTACAATCGGCTGTTGCGGATCGAAGAAGAACTGGGCGACGAAGCGGAATTTTTGGGAAGAGACACGTATGGGTCAGCGAATTAATCGATTGGGGCGCCGCCTGGCCATAACCGGCCTGGTAGTTTCTGGTGCCTACTATGGGCTGTTTGGCGGTGTTTATGACGTGTTCGATATGAGTGCCATGCAAGCTGATCGGGCCTCTCTCGTAGATCGAGTCGACTCATTGATTTCGCTGACAGACTCCTTGATCCATCGCGGCGACAGTCTCGTTGCGAATCCCGAGGCGATCGAACGCGTGGCCCGTGAGGAATATGGGTTCGTACGCGACGGGGAACTCCTCGTCCGATTCGTGCCGCGCTCTGAGGCTGCGCAGGTCGGGGTTGACGACTGACGGGACCCCGTCTACAATTCTCGCCCTTCAACGCGGGGT
Source organism: Gemmatimonadota bacterium (assembly GCA_039656095.1). GTDB lineage: Bacteria > Gemmatimonadota > Gemmatimonadetes > Palauibacterales > Palauibacteraceae > JARFPW01. Next base: position 4,224 of record JBDHMQ010000038.1, read on the forward strand.
GGAGCAGTCCGGTAGCTCGTCGGGCTCATAACCCGAAGGTCGCAGGTTCGAATCCTGCCCCCGCTATGTGACGGTCGGAGTCTGCTCCGGCCGGTTTTGTGCCCGGCAGGGTAGCTCAGTCTGGCAGAGCGGGGGACTCATAAGCCCTAGGTCGCGGGTTCAAATCCCGCCCTTGCCATCGATTCCAAACGAAGCTCCGCTGGCAGGTAAGGCGGGGCTTTCTGCGTTCGCTCTGTTCGGAACCCCGCTTAGCCCTACCTGTATAGCCTCGCACACGAACGGTCACACCGTCACATATATCGGGGGCTGGATGCTGATCCGTAAACCAACTGATGTGAAATCCTCAGAGATCACCCCCTACGATACATACTTGAATCGCAGACATTTCATCGGTCGCTCCGCCATGGCTGCAATCGCCGCAGCGGCGGTTCCGGGTGCCTTGGCAGCCTGTGATGCAGAAAGTGCTTCGGGACAGGCACAGTTCGGACAGGATCGAGACTGGTCAAAAACCAGATCAGAGAGAGGTGAAGAGCTCACTTCTTTCGAGGATATCACGAGCTACAACAACTTCTACGAGTTCGGGACCGGGAAGGACGATCCGGCAAGGAACGCCCATACGCTGGAAACGCGACCCTGGTCAATCGCCGTCGAAGGTCACGTGGCGAAACCCGCCGTGTACAACCTGGAGGACTTCGTCGCACCGCACACTATTGAGGAGCGAGTGTACCGACTGCGCTGTGTCGAGGCCTGGTCGATGGTGATTCCCTGGAGGGGATTTCCGTTGGCTGACCTGGTCAGGCGTGTTGAGCCGACGTCAAAGGCGAAGTATGTCGAGTTTGTAACGCTGCTTGATCCCGGCCAGATGCCCGGGCAACGGCGCCGGATTATTGACTGGCCCTATGTGGAAGGCCTGCGGCTGGATGAAGCAATGCACCCCCTGACGTTCATGGCCACGGGTCTGTACGGCCGGGATCTCCCGAATCAGAATGGGGCACCAATCAGACTGGTCGTCCCGTGGAAGTATGGGTTCAAGAGCATCAAGTCGATCGTGAAGCTCAGGTTTGTGGAGAACCAACCGCTGAACACATGGCGGCAGATGTTGCCGGCGGAATACGGGTTCTACGCCAATGTGAATCCGGACGTGGATCATCCGCGTTGGGGTCAAGCTCGGGAACGAAGGCTCGGCGAATTTCGCCGGCGCCCGACAACGATGTTCAATGGCTACGGAGATCAAGTGGCCAGCCTGTATGCGGGCATGGATCTGAGAAGAGACTTCTGAGCAGCACCCGACTCAGCCGGGTTACAACGCAGATCTTGCTTTGGTCCGGGGCCATGCTTCCGGCCGCGTGGCTGGTGTCTGATTTCCTGCGAGATAGGCTGGGCGCGAATCCGATCGAAGAAGTTCTACATCGCCTGGGGTGGTGGGGACTCGTGTTCCTGATCCTGAGTCTCGCGGTGACTCCTGTCCGGCGGCTCACGGGCTGGAACCGACTCGTTCGCTATCGACGATTCGTCGGTCTCATTGCATTTGGATATCTGACAGGCCACTTCCTTTCGTACATCGTGCTGGACCAGTTTTTCGCCTGGTCATATATCCTCGAAGATATCATCGAGAGACCCTTTATCATGTCGGGATTTGCGGCATGGCTTCTCTTGATTCCGCTTGCTGTCACGTCTACGCGGAGTTGGATTCGCCGGCTGGGACGACGCTGGATGAAGCTGCATCGTTTTGTGTACGCAGCGGGGGGCCTGGGGGTGCTTCACTACTACTGGAAGGTCAAGGCCGATACTAGTGAGCCGCTCGTATTTGCCCTGGTCCTGCTGGTGCTGCTATTGCTGAGGACTCCTGCAGTCCGACGCCGGGTACGATTCTCGGGTCGCACAACACGGTGAAATAAAAAGCGCGGCAGGGAAACCCCACCGCGCTTCTTATATGGTAGAGAGTAGGACCCTAGGCGTCGCGCAAGGGGACCATGACCTGCGGTTGCTTTCGGGTCACGACTCTCTCCAGACTTACATTCGAACTGAATCCGTCCCACGCGATCGTACCTTCGATAGCATGTCCATCAGGGCTCAGGAGGCCGTTAAATTCAGTGCCGTCCTCCGTCTCCAAAGACAGCTTTCCGTTCTTGAAACTGACATGCGTCACCCGTTCGATGCTGGATCCTTTGCAATCCCTTAACATCACCCGGGCAATCAAGTCCGAATCAACCTTCTTGAACTCAAAATATGAGGCGACCGGGTCACCGCTCCAGCCTGCATCAGCCGGAGAATCCGCGACCCACGACCACACTCCTACGATATCCCCGGTCGCCTCGAATACGTTGCCCTCCAGGCCGGCCTGACCAACATCCCCAGCCAACCACGTCCCCACCACGATCACGACCGCGGAGAGCAGCGTTCTAATTCCTTCGTTACGTGTAGCCAATCCATCAGCCGACCATACGTACCGCATTGTTCTCCTCCATAGGCCACCGTTTCCGGCGACTGGTTCCAACTTCGTTTCGCTTCCCATAATAGCAACAGGTGTGCCAGACATCGCAAAGCGTATAAAGAACTGCGAAATAAAGAGATAGATGTGGCGACCGACCGGCTCGACTGGGGCGATACCGTTCGGCAATGGGATCGTGTGTCCCAAAACCGGACAGTTTGAACTGCTTGCCTGTGCTGACGATGCGGCGGTAGACTAGTCCTGTCTTTCCGCTGTTCGAGCTGGTCATTCTTCAGGCATTGGATGGGAGTTGTTGGAATGTCGGGTATTCCTGAGAGCTATATTCTTATCGGTATCATCACAGCGATCCCCGTCGTGGGCCTGGTAGCCGCGCTGGTGGCGGCCCGGATTCCGTCGACGCGCGCGGATTCCTGACCGCCGGGATCCTTCCGCTGACCCTGGCGGCTAGACCAGGTGGTCGCCCTTGCACAGGTCGTCCACGTATCCTTCCTGTATGACTCAACCAGAGACGTCCGTCTACATGCTCCGCCTTGCCGGAGAACTTGCGACAAAGGGCCGTCGAACGCGGCGGCGTTTTCAACGGAAGTTGGTGAGCAATATCCGGGATGCCTTTCGGCAGGCGGACTGCGATTGCGTGATCCGCGAGGAATGGAGCCGGTTGTTCGTGGAGACCAGTTGTTCTGCAGCGAACGAGCCATTGTCACGCGTGTTCGGCCTCAGCTCGTGGTCCCGAATTGACGCCATTCTGCCAGCCGACCTGGATGCGATTGTAGAACGGGGCGTAGACCTGTATGGAACCCAGGTGAAAGGGCACACATACGCGGTCCGCGCACGGCGGGCTGGCCGACACGGATTCGGATCGATGGATGTGATGCAGCAGTTGGGTGCGGCCCTCAACCCGGACGCAACGGTAGATCTCGGCAATCCACAGGTAGAGGTTTGTGTAGAGATTCGTGATGAAGAAGCCTACTTGTTTGCCGGGCGGTCCAAAGGGGCTGGCGGTCTTCCTCTTGGTGTTGAGAGCCGTGCAGTGTCGTTGCTGTCCGGAGGCTTCGACTCGGCTGTCGCCTCCTGGAGGCTTCTACGCAGGGGCGTTGCTCTCGACTATGTGTTCTGCAATCTCGGGGGCAATGCTTATCGACGGATGGTACTCGAGGTCGCGAAGCATCTGGCGGACACCTGGAGCTTTGGAACACGACCCCGGCTGTATACGCTCGACTTCATCCCGGTCGTCGAAGAATTGAAAGCCGTTGTCGGTAGTACCTATCTTCAGGTTGCGCTGAAGCGCCAGATGTATCGCGCTGCGGAGGCAATTGCCTACCGCACACGGGCCGATGCGATCGTCACGGGCGAAGCCGTGGGACAGGTGTCCTCGCAAACGCTTGCCAATCTGAGGGCGATCGATGCTTCGGTCTCGTTGCCAGTGCTCCGACCCCTGATCGGTTCTGACAAAGAAGAGATCGTCGACCTGGCGCGCCATATCGGGACCTATGACCTGTCCGCCCGTGTGCGCGAGTACTGTTCGATCAGCGACGGCCGGACGGCGACTGCCGCGCGGCCGGAGACCTTACTCAGGGAGGAAGAGGGCCTGGATACCAGTGTGCTCGAGCATGCGATTTCTCAGGCCTCGGAAGTCGGGCTGCGCGGCCTCCGACTTGATACCGTGGTTGCTGCCGGCTTGTTTATAGACCATCTGCCGGATGATTCTTTAGTTGTCGACCTGCGACAGTCCGACGAGACAGATGCGCCGATCCCTGGAGTCGTGCGGCGAGCTCCCGAGGAATTTGAAGAAGGGTTTTCCGCATTCGATCGAGCCAGGCCTGTAGTTCTGGTGTGTCCGCAAGGAATGGTCAGTGCAGAAATCGCGGAGCGCATGCAGCGGGCAGGGTTTGAGGCATACAGTCTCCGCGGCGGAGTGCGGACTCTCCTCCGCCTGCTACTTATCGAGGAGCCGACAGGATGACTGGGGAGCTGTCCGATGCGCCACTGGAGCAGCTCCGATCCAGCGAAATTCCGCGGCACGTAGCGATTATAATGGACGGCAATGGTCGCTGGGCTGCAGATCGGGGGCTTCCCAGGTGGCGCGGACATGTCGAGGGTATGCGAGCGGTGCGGCGAACCGTCGAAGCCAGTCTGGAACTCGGTATTCGCCACCTGACGCTGTATGCGTTCTCTCTTGAGAACTGGTCACGTCCGGCTCAGGAAGTTAGCGCCTTGATGCGCCTGCTTAACGAATTCGTTGACCGAGAGAAGGAAGAACTCCGTGAGCGAGGTGTCCGTACACGAGTGTTTGGTGATCGGGACCGGCTTCCGGCGGGGGCCAGAAAATCTGTGGAATCGCTTGAGTCAACGACTGCGGCCGGTGATGCGATGTGCCTGAACGTAGCCATCAGCTACGGAGCGCGTGACGAAATTACACGGGCTGCCCGCCAACTCGCGGAGTTGGTTGCGGCGGGTGAGCTGGACATTGCGGATATTAATCCCGACCGGTTGGCCGCCGAACTGTATACGGCAGGCTGGCCCGATCCGGATCTGCTTGTGAGGACGTCCGGGGAATTGCGAATCTCAAACTTCTTATTGTGGCAGATCGCGTACGCCGAAATTTACGTGACGCCCACACTATGGCCTGACTTCGGCAGAGAGGGGCTGTTTGCCGCTGTGGACGATTATCAACGCCGGGAGCGCCGATTTGGTGGGGTGACAGCCTGATGAGCTCCGAACTCCCACGCCGGCTGGCGGTAGCAGCAATCGGCATCCCTATCGTCGTGATCGTCGCCTGGTGGGGAGGTGTCGTGATGGCGGTCGGCTTGGGGATACTTGCTGCCGGTGCTGTCTGGGAGTGTGGCCGCATGTTCACATCCCGTGGCGACGGGTTTCTCATGACCACCGCAATGCTTGGAGCTGCGGCCCTGCCGTTCGTGGCCTGGGAGACCGGACCGAAGGGCGCAACTCTCTTGCTGACCCTGTTATTCCTGGCGATGGCCGCGATGGCTGCTCTGCGGATAGCTCCGGACCAAGGGCCGTTTCGTGCGACTGCGCTGAGTTTTGGTGCGTGCTTCTACGTAGGAGGCCTTCTCAGCTATGCGATGTTGCTGCGGGAAACACTCACTACGGACCAGCGTCTCGGCACGGCCCTGTTTCTCCTGCCCGTGGGCATCACCTGGCTGGCGGATACGGCGGCCTACTTTGCCGGACGAGCATTTGGAAAACGTCCATTGGCTCCGATCATCAGTCCCAACAAAACGATGGAAGGTGGGCTTGCCGGACTTCTTGCCGGGCCAATCGGGGCACTGCTCCTGGCACGAATAGCCATTCCGGAGGTTTATTCACTCGGCGTTGCCCGTGTTGCGCTGGTCGGTACCCTGGTCGCTGGTGCGGCTATCCTCGGTGATCTCGTCGAGTCTGCGATCAAGCGGGAATGCGGAGTGAAGGATTCCTCCGGTCTACTCCCCGGGCATGGCGGATTACTGGACCGAATGGACTCCCTCCTGTGGGCGATACCAGTAGCCTACCTGAGCCTGCGCTTACTTCTCTGATGGGTGCCCGGCGGGGAGTAGTTGTGCTCGGGGCCACAGGCTCAATTGGCAGTTCGACTTGCAACGTGCTGAGACGGCACGTGGATCGATTCCGAGTCGTAGGGTTCAGCGCGGCACGCCGTGCCGAGGCACTCGACCTTCTCGCGACAGAGTTCGAGCCTGATTTTGTGGCTCTGACAGATACGCCGGAAGAAGGTCACACCCGCAACTGGACGGGTGACTGGCGGTATGGATCCTCTGCTCTTGTGGACGCAGCGATGGACGAGAGAGCGGATGTCGTGGTCAACGCCCTCGTCGGCTCAGCGGGTCTTGAGGCGACACTGGCAGCCCTCCAGGCAGGGAAGCGTCTGGCTCTGGCCAATAAGGAGTCACTGGTGGCTGGTGGTTCCCTGGTCGTGGACGCCTGGCGAAATGGAACCGGCGAAATTATTCCGGTCGACAGTGAACACAGCGCTAT
>JBDHMQ010000039.1:0-10645 GCA_039656095.1 Gemmatimonadota bacterium
AAGCTCCTTATCGGGGACGAACACCTTCTTCTTGCCATACAGGTTGAGCCAGTCCAGTAGCGGCTCCCCAAGGACGAAGTTCCGTCCCTTCGAGGCGCTGACCCAGTCCGCCCACTCTGACTTCGAAGAGGGGACGTTTCGCGACCCATCATCCCGGTGGAAGGCGTTTTTTAATGCCATGTTTGCTCCGAAAAGGATCTAACTAGTCTTGCCACGCCGAGCCGACGACTCGATGTCCATCATCAACATCTCAGCGAGCGAATCACTGATCGGCAACAGTGCTTCATGGGCGATCTTGGCCTCATCAACTCGCCCAAGCATCACGAGATAAATGCCCATGTTGTACAGGGCAGCTTCGTGATCGGGCTCCGATTCAAGGGCCTGCCTGTACAGGTTGATGGCATACTCTTGCGCCTCCATGTCGCCCCCGAGGCTGAAGCAGTTCGCGAGTCGATAGCAGGCATCAGCGTGCGTAGGATCTGCGTCCACAGCTTTCTTGAGCGATTCCCTCACGTCGTCCCAGCGATCCAACTCCCGGTAGACGAGGGACAGCATATACTGCCCCTGTGCGTGATCGGGAACGTCCGCGATGAGAATGGACAGCATCCACTCAGCTTTCTTATACATGCCAAGCTCATACCAGGCGGCACCCAGAAGATAGAGTATATCTCGATCCGGGGTTCCAAGAAGCAGGGCCTGCTGGAATGCACCTATCGCTTTCTCGAGATCTCCCTCCATCAAGCGACACTTGCCCTCTGCTACGTGTGCCTCAGCACTCCAGATCTCACCGCAAACCTGCTCACGCAGATGAATCATAGAGGCGTAGTAACGCCTGTGAGCAGATTGTCCCTTGGACCCGCTGCTTTCTCGGACTAGCCGGAGGGCGTCCCAGCCTTTAGTTCCGGGATCGAATGGGGGCTTTTTCATATTTTGACCTGTTTCTTTGTCATGTTATCAGGTCATAAAGCATAGCAGAGGGGTGTGACAGTGGGTGGGTGGTGGTCACCCCCTCACTGCCCCCATCCCCCTAACATCTCATCCATCTGCACCTTGAGTATTATCAAACCCATCGTAAGAGCTGCAGCCCCAAAAAGCAGATACGGACCGATTCCGACCGAATCAGCCTCCTGGTTTTCTATGTGGCGCACGTTGTCCACTTCGAAACGTTCATGGGGGAGACTGACAGTTGATCCGTCGTTGAGCGTCGGACGTGCAATCGAAGGAAGTCCTCGATTGGTATTGAATGGAGCGTACCCCTGAGACTTCAACTGCGTGGTCTGGCAAGCCGACATCGCAATGAGGGCCAGCGGAAGAACTACGCGGCAAATGAATCTAGACTGTCTGATGTTCTTCATAGCAGCCATCTCCTGATGACAGTTCGTCCAACCGTTGCATCACTAGTTTGGTCCACCAAAACTGAATCCTGCACTGAAAAAGGCACCGGAAAAGGCGATAGTCGCGGCTGTGACGAAGCTGCCGAGAACGATCTTTGATCCGGAATCCTCGCCTCTGATGTCAATACGATCTACTTCGGGAAGGCTCACTCGAATCTGCTCCGGCCTTCCGTCGGAAATCGATCGATCAAAGGGCTCATTCAACGGTTCCCACCTGAAGCCGGCCGGAAGGACAGCGACGAGCGCGAGTGGAAGCACGATGCAGCGAAAGAATCTGGTCGGTCTGATCGTCCTCATGGCAGCCATCTCCTGCAGAGAGTTCGTCCAAAGGCTGCACCGAAAGAACCGTCAGGCGGTCAAGTGGGGGTCAAGCGCCATTCGCGCTTCGGCCGTTCGCAGGTAAGATTGCCCTATCGCATCGATTCAAAGCAGCAGCCTGGAGGCACGCATGACGGAGCAGGGGACCGGCGCAGAAGGACACCCGATAACGGTTCAGACGGGCGAGTTTTACTGTTCGAGGTGCGCAAGCCGTCAGTCATACGAGCTCAAGTCGACGCAGAAGCAGATCACGTCGTGGTTCTTCAAGCTCTTCTCGCAGAATGATAAGGGCGACTACGTCGAGTGCCTGAACTGTAATTCGACCTTCGTACCGGCCGTGCTGCAGGTCGCGGATGCATCGTTCGATGCGGCGTACCATAAAGGCATTCGCCGTGTGGCGATTCAGATGATGGCAGTGGACGGCAGCATCGATGATGAAGAAGTGGCTGCGATCAAGGAGATGTTCCATCAGCTGACCGGCAAGGAGCTGGATGAAACGTCCATCCGCGACGAAGCTGCCTCGCTCTCTTCAAGCAGTGTGGACGAACTCGGAGACTATCTGTCGGATCTCGCCACAGGCATGAAGGAAAGCGGGAAAGAGCTAATCCTCAAGACCGCATTCTGGGTCGTCGGTGCCGATGGTCAGTTCGACCAAGAGGAAGCCAGGTTCATCTACCGTGTAGGCGGCGCGCTTGGGATCTCCGCGGCCGACGTACGCGTGCTGATGGACAGGATGACCGTCAGCAAAGGCTAGACGGGACGACCGCTCAACTAGTGATGCGGACCGTGGTTACCGGGGCCTACGTTGCCCCGGCCCGCCGCGTCCCCGATCTTCCGGGCCATGAGCTCAAACCCCTCGTCACTCCAGGCATTCTTCGCCGAACTCAAACGCCGCCGCGTGTTTCGCGTAATGGCGGTGTACGGCGCGGTTGCGTTTGTCGTACTGCAGGTAGCCGACCTCGCGATCGGTCCCCTCGGACTACCCGAGTGGACGATGACTTTCATCCTGTTTTTCGCCCTGGCCGGATTCCCGATCGCTATCGTCCTTGCCTGGGCCTTTGAGTCCACTCCGGACGGAATGAAGCGCACTGCCGAGGCAGCCCCCGAGGAAATCCAGCAGATCGTCGCGCAGCCGGCGTCCCGCCGTTGGCCCGCGGGCCTTCTCGCCCTGGCCGGGATGATCCTCCTGTTCGGCGGTGGTTGGTGGATGGGCCAGAATCGGGGAAGCGACGCTGTAAACCTGCTCGTATCGGACGCCCAGGCCGCAGATTTCCGCGCTCTGGCCGTGCTCCCGTTCGAAAACGTCAATGCGACCGAAGACAACCGGATGATTGCCGTTGGCGTCCACGAGGACCTGTTGTCCCAGATGTCCCGGATCGCAGCACTCCGCGTCACATCGCGCACCTCTGTTCGCGAATACGGGGACACCGATAAGAGTCTGCGAGAAATCGCGGATGAGCTAGGCGTCGAATTCATCATGGAGGGTTCGGTTCGGAGTTCTGGGAGTCAGGTGCGCGTCAGCGTCACCCTGATCGATGCGAGCACGGACGAGCAGATCTGGAACCATCAGTACGATAAGGAAGTCACGCCGGACAACCTGTTCCAGATCCAGTCCGAAATCGCCCGGAGTGTGGTGGACGAGCTGGAGGCCAAACTCACTCCGCAGGACGTGGCGTCGCTTGACGCCATCGAACCCGCGTCGGACCTGGCCGCGCAGTCGTGGTATTATCGCGCCGTCGAGGAATACGAACGGGGAGTGGTCGGGCTGGATCCATCCCGCGATCATCTCGCACGTGCGGTGGAAATCGATCCGAATTATGTCGCAGCCTGGTCGTTTCTCGCCAAGGTCGAGAGTCGCCGCGAGTTCATCGGTCAGCGCGGCGAACAGGGGGCGCGGATCGCCATGGATCGCACACTGGAACTCGCTCCAGGCAGTGTTGATGGTTTTCTGGCGACCGGATTCTACGAGTACTATGCGCAGCAGGACTATGACGCCGCGTTGATCGCATTCCAGGAGGCCGAGCGACTGGCTCCATCGAATTCTGGGGTCGCGTGGGCCCTCGGTCTCATACTGCGTCGTCAGGGCAAATGGGACGCATCCACGAGAATGATGAAACGGGCTGTGCAGCTCGATCCACGAAATACACTTCGGCTGGAGACGCTCCACGAAAACCTTCGCCAAACGGGAGCCTATCGCGATGCTGGCGCGATCGTAGAGCGCTCACTGTCCATCGATCCTACGAATCCAAAGTCTCGGATGTACAAAGTCGAAGCACTCGTGGATCTGGACGGAAATACGAGAAGAGCGCATCGTCTGGCGAGCGAACTTGGCATCGATCCGACGCACCCCGAGGAGTCCGCGGCGTTGTTCAAGTTTGCCTGGATTGACAGGGACTATCAGCGGGTGCTCGAGCTCGTTGAGCAGGTAGATGCGCGCGGAGTGAACTTTATTGAACGCAATCTGCTGGCGACCAGGGGAATCGCCCTGGAACGCCTGGGAGATCCGGCCGCCGCGGCCGTGGGTGATTCGCTGCTGGCCGGGATTACGCCGAAGACGATGTTCGAGGCTGCCGTACCGACGTTTCGGGCACTGGGCCACCGCCTTGCCGGTCGACGCGCCGAAGCCCTCCGGGAAGCCCGCGAGGCCGATCGGCTGATCCGGCGCATGGATGACCATGTGACCAAGCCCGGGTTCGCCTTTGCGATCGCGCAGACGTATGGCGTGCTTGGTGAGCTGGATGCCGGATTTGACCTTCTGGATGAACTGGTCGAGCGGCCGGGAGATGAATTTTCCGTTACGTCGCTTGGCCTGTCACCCGCCTTCGACCCCTACCGCGGCGACCCTCGTTTCGACGAGATCATTCGCCGCCGGGAGGCGTTTGAGGCGGAGGGCGCACGGATGGGCGAGGCCGGCCGGCCGTGGCTGCCGTGATTTCGCTCGTCGTCTAAACCTTCGGCAGTCCCAGTTGGTGGGCGGCTTTTGCGAGACGGACGGCCTGAATCTGCTGATTGATCGCTCACCATTGGACAGATCTTCTATGTGTACAGCTGTACACTTAGAAGAAACGCACACACCCGATGCGGTTTCTTGCCGGGAAAATCCACCGGCGTCGCTTCGGCCACATCTTCGCATCTCCACAATCTGGCCTCGCGCCGCTATTTTGATTCGATGATTCAAAATTTGCTTTTCCAGCTGACCCAAGCCGTCCCGGAATCGACTGCCACCGCTGACCTCATGCAGCAGATTGCGGACTCACCACCCACGCTGATGAGCGCCATCTGGTTCGCCGGTCTGGTTACGGTCGCATGGATTGCGCATTTCGTGGCGCGCCGGGTTCTGCTCGCGGTCGTCAACCGCGTAACGGAGCGTACGAAGGTCACGTGGGACGACACCCTTCGCGACCAGCACTTCTTCCGACACCTCGCCTCGACGGCGCCACTGCTGGTCATTTACTTCGGCGTCTACCTGGTGCCCGATGTGATCCCGGCGCTCGAAGACCTCATCCATCGGGTAGCGCTCGCCGCGCTGATTATCACGCTGACGGTCGCCATCAGCTCGTTTTTATCGGCGGTCAACTCGATCTATGTGGCGGAGTATGAGCACGCCGCCAGCCGTCCAATCAAGGGCTACCTGCAGATCATCACGCTGGTCCTGTGGTTCGCCGCCATCATCATTGTGTTGTCGCTGTTGATGGGCCGATCGCCCGTGTTCTTCCTGTCCGGACTCGGCGCTTTGATGGCCGTTCTGCTGCTCATTTTCCGGACGACGATTCTGTCTCTGGTCGCGAGTGTTCAGATCGCCACCAATGACATGGTTCGTATCGGCGATTGGATTGAAATGAGCCAGTTCGGGGCCGATGGCGACGTGATAGACATCGCGCTGCACACGGTCAAAGTGCAGAACTGGGACAAGACGATTACCACGATCCCCACCTACAAGCTCGTCGAAGAAAGCTTCCGGAACTGGCGGGGCATGTCGGAGTCCGGCGGACGGCGGATCAAGCGGGCTCTCAGTTTCGATATGAATTCGATCGGATTTTTGACCACGGACGAAGTCGAAAAGCTCAGCAAACTGGAGCTGCTTGCCGACGATATTAATGCGAAGCGTCAGCGGCTGGCGGACTACACGGGAATGCGGCCCGATCGCACCGAAGGCCTTGAGCCGACGCATCGGGGGCTGACAAACCTCGGTACGTTTCGCGCCTACATGCTTGCCTACCTGAGGGCGCATCCCGGCATCCACCAGGACATGACCCTGCTCGTCCGGCAGCTTTCTCCCGGGCCGGATGGCTTGGCGCTGGAGATCTACTGTTTCGCCAGTGACACGGCCTGGGCGAACTACGAGGACCTTCAGTCAGACCTGTTCGATCACTTCGTCGCGATCGCGCCGGAATTCGGCCTGAGAGTATTCCAAAATCCGACCGGAAGTGATTTCGCTGGGCTTAGTGGGACGCGGGACTGATCGGCCGCCCGAATGCGTAAGCTCATGAAGTTGTCAGCCGTATTCGTTCTTATCGGCATAATCGCGACGACCGCATTCGTGTCATCGCGGCATCCCTCGTTAAGCCGGGTCTGGGATGAAGACGTACGAGTCCTGGCCGGCGTGGAATTTCTGGACGCTGGATCTACACGCCTGACCAACGTCCGTGACTGGCGCTACACGCAGGATTCCATCGTGTCGAAAGAGTACTTCGATGCGTCCTTCGATCCCAACGACGTCGTTGAACTCTGGCTGTACGAACAACAGCTCGATGACGTGGGGTTGATCGCCCATACGTTTATCGTGTTCGAGTTTGGTGAGAGCTACGGGCCGGCACGGTACCTCGGATTGTCGGTCGAAACACGCCGTGAGCTTGGCGAGGAGTACTCGCTGGTCGGTGGCATGATGCGGGCGTTTGAGGTGACGCACATCTGGGCAACGGAAGAGGATCTGGTGACGCGCCGAGTCCAGTTGCTCGACTATCCACTGACGCGCTACCGGCTGGACATCCCCGCAGAGGTCCGATCCCGGGTGTTCGTCCAGATGACTCGCGAAACGGGAGAACTTGCCGCCACACCCCGCTGGTACAACACGGCGACGAACAACTGTTCCAGTTCGTTGATCAAGTATGTGAACGAGAGCGAACCCGATGCCATCCCGGTTCACTACAGTTACGTCCTTACCGGGAAGGTCGACGACTACCTGGAGAAGCTGGGCTACCTGGATCCGGAGTATTCACTGGCCGTCACGCGGGATTATCTGGCCGCCAACGCTCTGAGGTAGCGGATAGCGGCCGTCAGTCCGGCATCCAGATTTCTGCAGGCTCACGCGCGATGATCGCCGCTCGTCCACGGTGTATTTCGATCCGTTCGTGCACGCAGATGGACTTGAACAGATATGCTCGTGCCAGGGGACGCGGAAACCTCGCCCGGTAGAGGCTCGGGATTACGACCACGAAGGACTGGTCCGGGTGCGATCGTCCCAGATCGAGAATCGTGGGCTGGCTTCCGTCCGCGATGAACCGCGTTGTCGCTACATACCCGCAGACCGTAGCTACGCGACCGATAAATCTTGGAGCATCTTCCGGTACGATACTGCCGACAGGCGGAAACACGTTGTCTCGGACACGTTCGAGGACCGCCATCACCGGGAAGTGGTCCGACGGAAAGCGCCCATCGTCTTCTGTCCGGACGATACCCGCTTCGGCGACCTTCCAATTCTCCGACCTGAGAATCGCGTCGATCTTATCGCCTGAGCGCTCGCCGGTGAATCCGTTGAACGTGCCGACGTTCGTGGAGTCGGGGTGCAGGTCTCGGAAGGTCTCGGTCAGATCAGACGTGGAGTCGGATGCGATCAGCCGCTGAAAAGCCGGATTGTCCTCACCGGCGTTGAAATCGCCCATCACGAGCACCGGGTCTGGAGTAGATCGTGATGCGATCCGCTCCAGAAGCAGAACTGCGCTGCGCTCGCGGGACGGCTGTGACTGGTGATCCCAATGCGTATTGAAAACATAAAATTCTCCGCCCGCCGTGAGATCCCGGAAGCGGGCCCAGCTCACGATCCGCGTGATTCCATTTCCCCAGCTCGTGGACGCGATGACTTCGGGCGTGTCAGACAACCAGAACGTGCCGGAGTCGAGCACCCTGAGCCGAAGACGATCATACAGGATTGCGGAGTATTCACCAGACTCGATTCCATCATCGCGGCCGACGCCCACTTCACCGAATCCCGGGAACGCGGCGGCTACCTCATCCAGCTGGAATCGGAGCGCTTCCTGGACACCCAGCACGTCAGCGTCTGCATCACGGATGACCTGCAGGACGAGGTCACGTCGCAGCGGCCATGAATCGTCGCCGTCATCGGCCGTGCCGTAGCGGATGTTGAACGACATGACCCGCACACCCGGTTCGTCCGGGATTGTTGACCATGCCGGCGGAGGGATAGGCGAGCCGGCGCAGGAAGCCGCGGCGAAAACGCAGAGGAGTGTGAAGACAGTTCGGATGCTGGACTCTCGATCGGCCATACAGAAGTCTAGGGCATCGGGCTTTTCATCGCGCCTCGTCTCATCGGGAACGCGCCTGCTGCCCGCGACGGTTATAGGTTCACTCCATCCACTCGCCCACAGGAGATCGTAATGACGCTGCGCCTGCCGACCATTCTGCTCACTGCCGTGGCCCTGATCACTGTGGCTCCCGTGCCGGTTCAAGCGCAGTCGGCTGACACCGACGTTGCCGCGTTCGCCCGGCGTCCCGTGGCCACGTACTCGATTGTCGCGCGCGATCCAGCCACCGGAGAACTCGGCGTTGCCGTGCAATCGCACTGGTTCAGTGTCGGCCCGATCGTCCCGTTTGCCGAAGCTGGTGTGGGCGCGATCGCAACGCAGTCATTCGTGGATCCGTCGTATGGCACATTGGGGCTCGAGCTGATGAAGGCGGGGCGCTCCGCGTCAGATGCGCTCGCCGGACTGCTGGTTGCCGATGAGCATCCGGAGGTCAGGCAGGTCGCGATGATCGACGCTACTGGCAACGTCGCTGCACACACGGGCGAGAGCGCGATCATCGCCGCGGGTCATCATGTAGGGGAGAACTACAGCGTCCAGGCAAACCTGATGGAAAGCGCCACGGTGTGGCCGGCGATGGCCGAGGCGTTCGAATCCACGGAAGGCGATCTCGCGGCCCGGATGATGGCAGCGCTCGAGGCCGCGCAGGCCGAAGGCGGGGACATTCGCGGTCGCCAATCGGCAGCGCTCATCGTCGTGAGCGGAGAGCCGACAGGCCTGCCGTGGGTGGATCGTATCTTTGACCTGCGGATCGAGGATCATGCTCGTCCGCTGGAAGAGCTGGCACGCGTACTACATCTGGCCCGCGCATACAGGGAGATGAACGCGGGTGATGAAGCGATGACGCAGAGTGATATCGCCGCTGCGGTCGACCACTACAACGCCGCGTCCGCCATGGTCCCGGAAAGCGCCGAAATGGTGTACTGGGCAGCCGTTACGCTGGCTTCGGAAGGACGCATCGAAGAAGCGATGCCACGATTTGAGCAGGCATTCGCTGCCGATCGTCGCTGGGCCATTCTCACACCGCGTCTACCTGCAGCCGGTTTGCTGCCCGACGACCCTGAGCTGCTCGCGGCGATTTTGTCCGCGGATGGTGGCGAGCCGGGCCGGGAAGAGTGGCACCGACTCGCCGAGATGGGGGTTGTGACGGGGCCGTAGCGCGGCCCCGCACATGGGGCTTTAGCCGCCCAGCATATCCACCAGAAGCTTGATCCGGCGCCCGTTCGCTGGACCGAAGTGATCGACGTGTTGACCGAGCTCTGTGGCGAGTCCGGCCATGCCGTCTCGTTGCTGTGAGCCTTCGAGGCCTTCCAGGCGGTCCAGCTCGCTGGCCAGTCCCTCTACAAACTCGCCAGGCATGTCTTTGTCACGCCGGAACTGGTCGATCAGCGCATGGCCCACGACGAATTCCTTCGGCCACGTCATGCGTGTCTGCGTCTGCGGATTAAATACGTCCATGTGGACGAGTAGCGCCGCATCGATCTCGTTCTGCGTCAGGTACTCTCCCGGCTCAAGCGTTAACACGTCGAGTCCACGAAGGATTTCCGAGCCGTAGATGGCACCGTTGTACCAGTAGGTCGACCAGTAGCCACCAAGTACGAGCGTGCCTTCGACATTGGGTCCGCGATCGAAATATGCGAGCTCCATCGGATTGGCCGGATCGGTGAAGTCGATCACCGACACGCCGCCCTGATACCAGGCCTGGACGAAGATGTCGCGTCCTGGCACCGGAATCAGCGAGCCGTTATGTGCAACGCAGTTCTCCGCTTCCGTCTGCTCCGCTGGAAGCTTGAAGTAGCCGGAGAATTCCATCGTGCCGCTGCTTCGATCGAAGAACGCGTTGGCACCCCACTTCGGATTGTCGGTCGAAAGACAGCGAGGCGCGCCGCCGCCGCCCCATTCATCGGTGAACAGGATCGTCGAACCGTCATTGTTGAAAGTCGCCGAATGCCAGTAGGCGAAATTCGAATCGAACACCTCGTCGATCCGTACCGGGTTGGCCGGGTCACTAATGTCGAGAATGATCCCGTTGCCCGAGCAGGCGCCCGCCGCGATTCCCAGCTCCTGGTACACTGTTATGTCGTGGCACTGGTCCGTCGTTGCCGTGCTCTGGGCGCCCTCTTCCGCCTCGCCACCTGCCCACAGGCCTGCGATCGCGCCTGATTCGGCATCGGCAAAAATGCGGGGAGCGTTTACGATGCGCGCGTCCTGCGGAGCATCGAGAGGCACTTCAATGATCTCGATCCGGAACAGGGCGGTGTTCGGATCTTCGTCAGGGTCTCCACCGGTGCAGCCTTCCAGCTCTGCGGCCGGCCGCACACCCGATGTGCCCTGAACATAGATGTACACATGCGAATCATCGTTCAGATCGTGCACCAGCGTGTGCGTGTGTGA
>JBDHMQ010000040.1:0-9896 GCA_039656095.1 Gemmatimonadota bacterium
TCGTCGGATTCGCCTTTCCCTGGACCATCCTGTTATTCGGCTTTCTGTACTTCGTGCTCGGTTACTTGATGTACGCAGCCATGTTTGCTGGAGCCGGAGCCATGATGACCAGCGAGCAGGACGTTCAGCAGGTTCTTCTTCCGGCAATGATGCCAATCATCGTTCCAATCATCCTGATGCCGGCTGTCGTAGATACACCGGATGCGACGTGGGTACAGATCCTGTCACTGATTCCTGCTTTCAGCCCGATTCTCATGCCAGTGCGGATCACAGTCATGTCGGTGCCGGTATGGCAGAATCTTGCGGCCGTCGGTCTGCTGATCCTGGCCATCTGGGGAATGGCATGGGTAGCAGGCCGGATTTATCGCGTCGGGATTCTCATGAAGGGCAAGGCCCCGACCCTGCCTCAATTGCTCCACTGGATCCGGCACGGTTGAGCTGGTCGGGCGTGTGGGTGCCTGACAATCGGCAATCCTGGCGTCACGCTCCCTGTCCGACAGCAAAATAGAGGCATTGCTCGCCCTGTTGCGGAGGTTTTGAGCCCGCAGTATCTCGTCTTGCCCTTCGCCGCAGTATAGACGGATCTTCCGCAGATGTTCACTCCATCACATGTACGAACTTTACGAACCGCTCTGGGCGCAGCGTTACTCCTGGTCAGTCTCGGTTTCGGCGGGTGCAGGTCTGATGGCGCACGAAGAACCGTTCGTGTCGCCTCGACGACATCACTCTACGACACGGGACTGCTGGATGACCTGGTGGCCGCATTTTCCGTAGAGCATCCTGAGTACTCCGTGCAAGTCGTGGCGGTGGGCACGGGACAGGCCCTTGCCCTCGGTGAACGGCGCGACGCTGACCTGGTGCTCGTACATGCACCGGACCGTGAGGCCAAGTTCATGGCCGCTGGTCACGGGCTGCGACGATCCACCTTCATGCGCAACGACTTTGTCATCGCCGGTCCGGAGTCAGACCCTGCTGGTGTTTCACGAGCCACGGACAGTTCGGACGCTTTGCGAAGGATTGCCTCTGCAGGTTTGCCGTTTGCCTCCCGGGGGGACGACTCAGGCACCCACATACGTGAGCAGGCGCTGTGGAATGCAGCGGGCGGACTTCCGGATGCCGACTGGTACCTGGAGGTTGGCCAGGGTATGGGAAGCACGTTGTTGCTCGCAGCAGAGCGGCGGGCTTATGTACTCACGGACAGAGCAACGCTGATGGTGCTTAAGGAAAATGGCGTTGATCTGATCGAATTGTTCGCCGGTGGCGAGCAACTTCGTAACGTATACTCTTTGATTCCCGTAGTGGGCGCCGCCGAGCCACAAGGTGCGGCCAGTTTTGAGTCCTGGATGTTGTCGGAGCCGGCGGCCTCAATTATCCGTGCATTCGGCGAGCAGCAGTATGGGACTCCCCTGTTCACCCTGATGACCGAATGAATCCATTTACGGAAGCGCTGCAGCTCCTGTTGAGTGGCGATCCATATGTTATGGCCATCGTCGTGCGCTCACTTGCCATTTCGGGTTCTGCCTTACTGCTTGCTACGATCATCGGCCTGCCGATCGGGGCATGGATCGGCCTTTCCAATTTCCGTCTCCGTGTGCCGGCCATCGCGATCGTGAATACGGGGCTCGCACTTCCCCCCGTTGTAGCAGGACTCGCCGTCTACCTGCTTCTCTCACGCTCGGGTCCGCTGGGCAATCTTGAATTGCTGTTTACACCGGTGGCGATGGGCATAGCCCAGGTAGCGCTGGCCGGACCGTATATCGCGGCGGTAACACTGGCTGCCCTGGAAGGCCTGCCCACGGACATCGGACTCCAGGCGAAAGGTCTGGGGGCAACGCGCCTGCAGGCCGCGGTACTGCAACTGCGCGAGGTCCGGACGAGCCTTGTCGCAGCCATCGCAGCGGGATTTGGCGCGATCATTTCCGAGGTCGGCGCCGCGATGATCGTGGGCGGCAACATTCTCGGCGAAACCCGAGTGATGACTACGACCATCGTGCTCGAGACGCGGCGCGGGAATTTCGGCGTGGCCATAGCTCTCGGTGTCGTGCTTCTCGTCGTGGCGTTGCTGGTAAACGTGGTTCTTACTGGCCTGGGCGCACGCACTCGGCGCCCGATCATGTCATAGTCCGATGATGACCTCGGTGCTGACTCTGCAGGGCCTGAAATACAAAGCAGGCGGGCGGGTAATCCTCGACATCCCCGATTTCGCGGTCGATGCGAACGGAATCCTGGCGATCCTGGGTCCCAACGGGGCTGGAAAGAGCACACTTCTCCGGGTGCTTGCGGGTCTGAGTCGACCGCCTGAAGGCACGCTCCAGGTGTCCAGTGGGGGTAAGACGTCCCGTGGAGATGAGGCCGTCGAGACCCTGCGCCTTCGATCAGCGTTCGTATTCCAGAACCCATATCTCTGGTCTGGATCCGTGCGGCGGAATCTCGAACTCGGTCTGCGCTTCCGTCGGCTCAATGCAACAGAAATCGGGCGGCGTGTGAATGCGATCGTTGAACAGCTGGGTCTGGGTGCCGTGCTGGAGCGCGACGCCGGCACTCTATCCGGGGGGGAGGCTCAGCGCGTAGCTCTCGCTCGCGCATTGGTACTCGATCCTGAAGTTCTATTCCTCGACGAACCCAGTTCAAACCTGGACGCGGAGGCACACGCGGCCTTGCGGGAAGACCTGGATCGCGTTGCCCGGGCCCGAGCAGGGGCAATCATCCTGGCGACCCACGACCGACCCGATGCGTTCTACCTGGCCGACAGAATTGCCGTGCTACGAGAGGGTCGGGTTGTTCAGACAGGCACTCCGGCGGAGTTGTTCGAAAATCCCGTGGATCCGTTTATTGCGAGTATCACGGGAGCGGAACTCTCCTTCAGGGGCACCGTGACAAGCACAGATCGGGAGCTGCTGACCATCGACATCGCGGGAACAGAGGTACTCGCGGTCGGCCGGGCATCAATCGGAGATGCGGTAAAAGTCGCCTATCGGCCTGAAGACCTGTTCCTGTCCGCCGAGGCCCCTGCAGGTGGCAGCGCTCGCAATCGATTCAAGGTGCGCGTATCTGAGGTCCGTTCA
Organism: Gemmatimonadota bacterium; assembly: GCA_039656095.1. Taxonomy (GTDB): domain Bacteria; phylum Gemmatimonadota; class Gemmatimonadetes; order Palauibacterales; family Palauibacteraceae; genus JARFPW01. The sequence goes on from JBDHMQ010000040.1 coordinate 3,066, forward strand.
CTTGGAGCGCTGGTGCGTATACGGCTGGCCGGACCCGCTGATCTGGTTGCCATCGTCACGCGAGCAGCGGCTGCGGAGCTGGAGATCGCCGAGAACTCAGAGATCTGGGTACAGGTAAAAGCCACGGCCCTGCACGCTTTCAAGGTGTAGCCCGGCGGCCGACGTGTGCAAGGCGTTGGCGCCATGTCGTCATTCAGGGAGAACGGAGGAGAATCCTCCCTGAATCAGGAGACGACCGATGACCAGAATACTATTGATGGGCCTGCTTGCGTTGGGAACCCTTCCGCTGAGCCCCGTACAGACTGAGCCCACGAGCCCAGTCGCGCAGGACGTCCCCATGAGGCGCTCCACATCAGCCGACCGCGAAGCGGTCACTCTGACTGTCTACAACCAGAATTTCGGCCTGATACGCGAGATTCGCTCGTTCGATCTGGGTCGAGGCGTGCTTGGGTTGGAGTATGGCGACGTAGCATCCACGATCCAGCCGGAAACCGTTCACATCAGGAGCTTGGAGGGTGGCAATCCACTTTCGGTGCTTGAACAGAACTACCAGTACGACTTGCTGAATCCACAGAAATTGCTTGAGAAATATGTCGGCCGGACTGTCAAGGTTCACATCTGGAACCGTGAAGAGGAACGTGAGGAGACGGTCGAAGCCGAGGTGCTGTCAGTCAATGGCGGCACCATTCTCCGCATCGGAGACGAAATCACGTACAACGTACCTGGACGTCTCTCGTTCCCCGAAGTCCCCGAGAACCTGCTCGCCAGTCCGACTCTCGTCTGGCTGCTCGACAGCCGGGCCGACCGTCAGCGCGTCGAGACTTCGTACCTGGCTGGTGGAATCAATTGGAAGACGGACTACGTTATGGTCCTCAACGAAGACAACTCGGAAGCCAGTGTCACGGGGTGGGTCACGCTGACCAACCACAGCGGCACCGGGTACGAGAACGCCACACTCAAGCTTGTCGCGGGCGACGTCCAGCGGGTGGGAGACCGAGACGAGATGATGCGCTCAGCGCAGAAAATGATTTTCGAAGCTCGGGCCGACGCTCCGTTCAGCGAAGAGGCCTTCTTCGAGTACCATCTCTACACGATGGAGCGCCCGACCACAATCCGGCAAAACGAGCAAAAGCAGCTGACCCTTCTCGAGTCTCCGGGGTTCGATGTGGACAAGCACCTGATATTCTACGGCGCCGCACAGTATTATCGTGGCTCGTATGGCCAGATCGTGTCGAATCAAAAGGTCGGCGTGTACCTCGATTTCGACAATCGTGAGTCAAACGGGCTCGGGATGCCGCTACCGGCAGGTGTCGTCCGCGTGTACAAGCGGGACAGCTCCGGCGCACAGCAGTTCATCGGAGAAGACCGGATCGAGCACACGCCTCGAGATGAGACGGTGCGGATCAAGATGGGCGAAGCCTTCGATGTCGTCGCGGACCGGCGACAGATGGACTACGATGTGCTCGGAAACTGTGTCTCAGAGAGCAGTTGGGAGATCAGTCTTCGCAACCATAAAGACGAACGCAGCACCGTGGAGATCATGGAGCCAGTGGGTGGGGACTGGGAGATTATTTCCTCCAGCCACCGGGCAGAGAAGCTGGATGCTCACACCTTCAAGTTCACGGTAGATGTGCCGGGACGAGGGGAAGACAAAGTGACGTATCGCGTGAGGGTACGCTGGTGTTAGATAACACAATCAGGCAATCGGTCGCGGCGCTGGTCGCCGCGGCCGCTTTTGTGCTTCCGTCCATCGCGTTCGGACAGCAGGCTCAGCAGACAGAGGCTGATGTTCCCGATGACTGGCCGGAACAGCTCGGCGTCTGCCGACGCACACTGGCAGACTGTGTCGGAAAGTCGACTGCGGCTATTCGCCTGGAGTCGAGTGAGCGCATTGATGTGGACGGTCAGCTCGACGAAACGGTGTGGGACCGTGCCATCTGGTTTTCGGACTTCATCCAGCGTGATCCGATCGAGGGCTCCCGGCCGACCGTTCGTACCGAAGTCGCCTTCGCTTATGACGAGACACACCTTTATGTGGCCGGACGGATGTACGACCCCAATCCATCAGAGATCCGGGCGAACCTGGCCAGGCGAGACGATAACGGTGGATCGGACCGCCTGAAGATCGCGATCGATTCGTACCAGAATCGTCAGACCTACTACAATTTTTCGGTCACGGCAGCTGGCGGGCGCTTGGAGTACTTCGGCTCAGGAGACGCCGACGACCATGGCGATCGTGATTACTCCTATAATCCGATCTGGTCAGCCGACGCCAGGGTAACCGACGAGGGCTGGTTCGCGGAAATGGCCATTCCCTTCTCGCAGCTGCGCTTCACACAGGCAGACGAAATCGAGTTCGGAATCAATATTAACCGGTTCCGACCGGTGAATTTCGAAGATCTCTTCTGGACTTCGGCCCCAAAAGACGAAAATGGATTCACCTCGTGGTTCGGAGACCTCACGGGCCTTGTCGGCGTCCAGACCCGACGGCCCATCGAGTTTGTACCGTACCTCACGTCGAATCTCGCTGTCACCAGTGATGAATTGCTCGACCCTGATAACCCGTTCTCGGACCATTCCGATATCGTCAGCCGATTCGGTGCCGACATCAAGATGGGAATCGGATCAGGCCTGACGCTTGACGCCACATTCAATCCGGACTTCGGACAGGTAGAGGCAGATCCTGCCGAAGTTAACCTGTCTGCGTTTCCAACGTTCTTTCGCGAGCAGCGACCGTTCTTTGTAGAGAATGCCGAATTGCTGGAGGCGAACGACCTGTTTTTCTCTCGTCGCATCGGGTCGGCACCGCACGGCTCGCCGGGGGAGACATTTGCCGACGTGCCGGCCAACACGACGATCCTGGGTGCCGCGAAGCTAACGGGACGAACTTCTGGAGGGCTGTCGATCGGTGTACTCGGCGCTATGACGTCTGAGGAATCAGCCGCCACCTTCGATGACGGTCCGGGCACTTTCGGTGAAACTCGAGTCGAGCCAACAACCGGTTGGCTCGTCTTGCGGGGTCTGCAGGAATTTGGCACCGCAAAGTCGACTGTCGGACTCGCCTTCACAGGCGTCACGCGAGACCTGTCCGACGGTGACGCACTAGCAGACCGACTGAACAAAGAGGCCTACGCGTTTGCGGCCGACGCAGCCCTTCAGTTCAGGGGTGGCCTGACGGAGCTCAAGGCAATTATCCAGGGCAGCCACATCTCGGGAACACCCGCAGCGATCAGTCGCGTGCAGCAATTCAGCTCACACTACTTTCAGCGGCCCGACGCGGACCACGTGGAATTTGACCCCACACGTACCTCACTGTCTGGCTATCGAGGCTTCCTCAGTTTCGAGCATCGTGACGGTGAGCATTGGGAATTCGAGACGCAGATTCTGGCCGTATCTCCCGAATTCGACATCAACGATGCCGGTGCGCTAGGACGTGCGGACCGGATTACAACCGGCGTTGACCTGGAGTATCGAGAAAATACGGTCGGCAAATTCCGCAGTTGGCGTGTCGGGATTGAGGCCGATGACACACGGAATTTCGACGGTGATCATCTTGGCACGGACTTCGAGGTTCGCGCTGGCGCCACACTCCTCAATTTTTGGAGCCTTAACGGAGAACTCGACGTACGACCGGCCGGGAAAAGCGACACACAGACCCGAGGAGGGCCGCTCATGGGCACTCCGAGACAGATCGCAGGGTCCATCAGCATGAGTTCTGCTTTCCAGAACAGGCTGAGTGGGTCCGGCCAATTGTCGTACGCGAACGATGAAATAGGCGGCTGGTGGTTGTCGACAGGTGTCAGCCTCCGATACCAGCCTGGCGGTGCGTGGCAGTTCTCAGCCGGGCCGAGTTTCTCGCGCAACGTAAACGCCCGCCAGTACGTGACCAACCGGGATGATGGCCGGGCAGAGACATTCGGAAAGCGGTACATTTTTGCCGAGCTCGACCGGACCACACTGTCCATGCAGCTTCGCGCGAATTATGCGTTTCACGCAGATTTGAGCCTTGAGGCATACCTGGAACCGTTTGCTGCAGCCGGTTCCTATTCGAATTACGGCGAGTTGTTTGAGCCGGGAACAACAGACCTCAGGTTCTACGGCGTGGACGACGGCACCACGATCAGTGAGTCAACCGGCAACGCCCCGCATCTGATCACAGTGCAGGACGGGGCCGACCAGTTCTCGTTCAGTCGTGAGGATTTCAGAGCGCTGTCTTTCCGGAGCAACCTTGTGATGCGCTGGGAATGGTCGCCTGGAAGCACAATTTTCCTGGTCTGGCAGCTCGATCGTGGCGGATTTGGATTCGAGAATGGTCCCGGTGGAGCGGGCTTTGGCGATTTACTGGACAGCCCCGGAGAGTTGGGACGTAGCTTCTTCGCCGTGAAGGCCACGTACTGGCTCCCGATTTGACGGGCTTTTCATGGGACGGATGACCCCGTGGGTTCAACGTTTGCTCATCGCAAACGTCGCGATGTTTTTCGTCCAGGCTTCGTCGCCGGCTGTGACGGAGCTGCTGGCTCTCATTCCGGCTGGTGCGCTGCAACGTCCGTGGACTCCCGTGACGTACATGTTCCTTCACGGCAGTACCATGCACCTGTTTTTCAACATGATCGTGTTGTTTTTTTTCGGTCCGAGGTTGGAGCAGCGACTTGGTGAAAAACATTTCGTCGGACTCTATTTCGCCAGTGGTTTAACAGCGGCGTTGTTCTCGGTCCTGACCCCATATTCATGGGTGGTTGGCGCTTCCGGGGCGATCTACGGGGTGATGCTGGCGTTCGCCCGGTTCTGGCCGAGAGATCGAATTTATATTTGGGGGATTCTCCCTGTTGAGGCACGCTGGATGGTACTCGGCCTCACTGGCCTGGCCCTGTTCGGCATAGCCCGCACCTTTACGGGCGGATCTGACGGCATCGCTCACCACGCACATCTGGGTGGGTTCGCAGGCGCCTGGCTCTACCTTCGAATCCTTGGACAGAACTCAAGCGCAGCGAAATTCAAACGAAAGTCTGATCCAACACCGAAGAAGGGTTGGATGCATGACCGCGAAGCGATCGAGCGTTGGACGCAGATCGATCCAGGATCAATGCATGAGGTGAACCGCGAAGCCTTCGAAGCCATTATGCAGAAGCTCGCGACACACGGTGTCGGAGGACTTACGGATCGTGAGCGAAGTTTCCTGGATCGGTTTTCGAGCGCCGGATAATATCGAAGGAACCTGTTGAGGAGATAGTGGATGTTCGAGGCGGCTGACAGCCCATACCTGGTGCCGTTCGACGGATCGTTCCGCGTGGCCGAAGCACCGACTTCCCCTCCGCTCGGTGCACCAGACATCAAGCATTCAAAACAAGCCCTGAAGCACAGCGTTCGACGTGTCGAGAAACTGCAGCGTATGCTTTACGCTCAGGATCGCATCTCCGTGCTGCTCGTATTCCAGGCGATGGACGCAGCCGGCAAGGACAGCACCATCCGCGCCGTCATGAAGCGGATCACTCCCGGCGGCTGCCAGGTGTATTCGTTCAAGCAGCCGTCTCAAGAGGAACTCGACCATGATTTCCTGTGGCGGACGACGTGCCGTCTGCCGGAGCGCGGACGCATCGGGATCTTCAATCGCAGCTATTATGAAGAGGTCCTGGTTGTACGAGTACACCCCAGGTATCTCGATGCCCAGCGATTGCCTCACCGGAGTGACCCGGACACCCTCTGGACCGAGCGTTTCGATGCGATTGCAGCGCACGAATCGCACCTTGCCCAGGCGGGAACACTGGTTCTCAAATTCTGGCTGAACGTGTCGCGCGACGAGCAAAAACGCCGCTTTCTGTCGCGGATCGACAAGCCCTCAAAGAACTGGAAATTTTCGACCGCAGACGTAGAAGAGCGACAGCACTGGGACGCATATATGTCTGCCTACGAAAACGCACTCAACGCCACATCCCGGTCGTGGGCACCCTGGTATGCGATCCCGGCAGATGACAAACCTTTCCTGCGAATGACAGTCGCTGACATCGTCGCGCAAAACTTGGCCAGGTTGGGTCTCAAGTACCCACACCTCGATGCAGATGCCCGGGCCGTGCTTGAATCGGCAAGAAAGCAGTTAGAGGCGGAAGTCTGACCTGGATCCGGACGATTCCGTTTGCTGAAGCCACCGGACGCCTGCGGCAGCTGTACGAGCGCATCAGGGGTCCGAACGGTCAACTCGACAACATCATGATGGCCCACAGCCTGCGTCCGCACAGCATGGAAGGCCACATGGCCCTCTACAAGAATGTGCTTCACCATTCTGCCAACCAGTTGCCGCGATGGTTTCTTGAGGCGCTTGGCGTGTATGTGAGCATGTTGAACAACTGTGAGTACTGTGTTGAGCATCACGCTGCCGGACTCAGGCGGCTACTCGCAGACGACACTCGGGCTAATGAGATGCTGGAGTCATTGAAGCAGGAAGGGTTCGCACACGCGTTCTCGATGGCCGAAGGCTGCGCCCTGGCTTATGCGCGATGTCTCACCCGTGATCCTCCCGCCGTGTCGGAGTCCATGCTGGACGAATTGCGTGAACACGGGTATGACGACGGCATGATCCTGGAGATCAACCAGGTGTGCGCATACTTCGCGTACGCCAACCGCACAGTTCTAGGTCTTGGATGCAGCGCGGACGGCGAAGTGCTAGGCCAGTCCCCAGGATCGCTCGACAACCCCGGGGACTGGTCACACAGCTAATAGCCTGCTTCTAGTTCCTGAGGTCGGTACCGAGCAGGGCTTCGAGTCTGGCGAGGCCGATCTGGTAGTCGAACTGCCGTTGAATGAGATCGACTTCTGCCTGACGCAGTGTGATCTGTG
>JBDHMQ010000041.1:0-9830 GCA_039656095.1 Gemmatimonadota bacterium
AGGCGCGAAGACGGCGGACCGGGTTCCAATCGCCACTCGTTTCCTGCCGTCGCGCAGTGCACGCCAGGCGTCGTGACGCTCCCCGGTTGACAGTCCCGAGTGAAGAACGGCAATGCCATCGCCGAATACGGCTCGGAAACGGGCCACTGTCTGCGGGGTGAGGCCGATCTCGGGTACAAGAACGAGTGCCGTACGACCGGCGGCGAGCGCCGCCTGGATGAGCCGCATGTAAATAACGGTCTTGCCGGAGCCCGTAACGCCTCTCAGCAGGGCAATGCCTGGATTTGAATTCTCCTTCGCCAACTGATCTATCAAACCGCCGAGGACTCTCTGCTGATCTTTCGTCAGAGATGTCGGAGGGGCCTCCACCGGATCGTCAATCTCGAACGGATCGCGTTCGACGATCTCCTCGGCGATTTCTGCGAGGCCGCGATCACGGAGACCGTGGATGACGCTGCGGCTGAACCCTAACCCTGTATCGAGATGGGACAGTGCGGCACTGCCGCCGAGTCCCTCGATGACTTCAAAGGCCTCTCGCTGTCTACGGGCTGTACCAAATGCTCTGTCGCGCTCCAACAGAGTCGGGAGTTCCGCCGTCAGACGAATGACCTGGTGCTTCTTCGGGTTGGTTCCCGTCCGACTTCTGGATGACAGAGATCCCGGTGGCAGGGCTGCACGATGTACGAGCCCTATTGGCGCGACATAGTAGTCGGCCGTCCAACGACAGAGACGTAGCAATGCAGCGTCGAGGAGGGGCTCTGCGTCGAGTACTTCGATCACCTCACGCAGGCGTGTCTTGTTACTCAACTGGCTGCTTGATTCGGTACTCAGATCGACAGATTCAACCAGTCCGATCTCTCGCCGTTGACCAAACGGCACCCTCACCCGGATACCCGGGAGCACACTTTGCGCTAGGTTGTCGGGCACGGTGTATGTAAAGCTCTGAAGAACCGGACGAGCTAACGTTACCTGGCACGTCGCGAGCAGCGTCACCTTGACGGCGCGCTCACTGAGATCCAGACTGTCGCGGCAACACAAGGAGGTCGCCGACTATATGGGTTGTCTCGCACTGAATGCCTCGTTTGAGCCACTTACGATCCTGCCGGTACGGCGGGCTCTCAGGCTCATCATCGATGGTAAGGCAGAGGCGCTCGAAGTCGATGAGTCGCGACTCTACCGTTCGGAAACGACGTGTTATCCGGCTCCCCTGGTCATCAGACTCGTACGATTCATACAAGTCCCGCGCCGCTTCCGCCGCCAGGTAACAAACACTTTTCTGTTTGCACGCGATGAATACACTTGCCAGTACTGCGGCCGACATCGCTCAGCTCTCGGCTATCGCGAGTCTCTCACGCGCGATCATGTTCTACCGTTGTCCCGCGGCGGCGACAACACCTGGGTCAACGTCGTGACCGCCTGTAGCAAGTGCAATCTTCGCAAAGGAAGCAGGACGCCTTCCGAGGCTCATATGCGGCTTCGGACGACCCCAGCTGAGCCAACCGGTGTCGAGTTGATCTGGGTTGTTCGCCGAATTACCCCGATCCAGGCCCGGTATATTCGCATGTTCTACGGCGAATCGGCGCTCAGGGCACTGGCGGACCCCGTCTGACATGGGAGTCGGCAACCTCGGTCTAAGCGAAATGGTGATCGTCTTCGTGATCGCCCTGATCGTGTTCGGCCCCCGTCGACTGCCGGAGATTGGCCGTTCACTGGGCAGCGCTATGCGGGAGTTCCGTCGGAGCCTGAACCAGATTCAGCGGGAAATTGAGTCGGCAGATCCGGTGAAACCGCTTAAGGATGAGGTGAATTCAATCCTTTCTCCCCGTCCAGGCGCGCAGTCAACGCCAGACTCGCCTATTTCGTCGACGACCCCTCAACCGGACAGTGCAGCCGACTAAGAGACGGTGGAGTGGTTCCACGTCCTTCACTCACCAGCATGACGTATTCTCCAGACGAGTCCCACGACATCCCCTCTCCCTGCGCTTCCCGCGCCGACATGAGAGAAGCCCAACCTGGCACCGTCGCGGTATCAAGTGCGGATGATCCCTCCCAGGCGAACTGGTAGAGGGTCGTGTAGCTCCGTACTACAAGCGTCGACGCATCGGGTGATAAATCGGCTGCCGTGACAAACTGGCTGGAGTTTGTTCCGATTGGCAGGCGTAGTCGACCTATCCGCCGAAGAGTGTCTGTATCCGCCAGATTCGCGCGCAGGTCCGCCAGGGGGATTGCGTACAGCACGATTTCATCATTGCGACCCTTTGAGACCACCACGAGTTCAGATCTCTTCGCATCGACAGCCAGGGCTTCTGCGTCGCGGGGCCCATCTTCGTATACGAGGCGCCAGGTTGCGTTTGGCTCGATCGCCGGGCTCTGTCTGACTTCGGTACCTTCCGATGGCGGCAGATCCGGAAGCGGCAGGCGATGTATCAAGACGGAAGCGAATACGGCAAGATTATCACCGATGTCTGCCAGGTAGAGACAGGTACCGTCCGGGCATGGCCCGATCGCAATGTCTTCAAAGTCTCGATTCGCGACGCCGAGAAGCGGCACGACAGACACGACCTTACCTGAAAGATCAACCCCGTAAATTTCGGGGCTATTTCCGCTGTCGTTATGTATCCAGAACAGATCATGTCGGCGGGGGTCGCGAATGATTCCGGATGCTTCGTAAAGCTCCTCGGGCAACGCCGCGAGCGATACGGGCGCCTCGCAAACCTCCGGTCCGTCCGTGATCTCTTCTGCCGCCTCTGCATCAACCCCGGAACCCGAGGTGCAGGCGGCGACCGTGCCGACAAGCAGGGCGGCGGAAGACAGGGCGCCGATTCGTCTGCGCCGCATGTTCATCAGTCGTCGCTCCGCGATACTCGGACTACGGGCATGGCTTTCCAGGCCCCTGATGTCTGTGTTGTCAGGTTCAGCTTTGTGCCCTTTGCACACGGAGCGCAAAGCGTGGCCACATCATCAACAAGGTCCATTGCCGTCCCGTTGAGGCGGTACTCGCCGGGTGACTCACTGACGTGAAGGAGCAGCGACTGGCCGGCCAGGGCCTCCGGAATCTTCCATTCTCCCTCGAGCGACCATCCTGCGGCGCCGGGAATCTGGCCCTCGGCACGCTCAGCCTGCCCATCGGCCGCTACGCCGCTGACTGCCCATCCGTCCAGTGCGATCGTATCGCCAGCTTCAGGTGCAGGACCTGACACCGTCAACTGCCGTTCGACCTTTGTGTCATCCCAGCGAATTTTGGTGCCGACGACTCCGGCGTCCAAAACCTTCTGCAGCCGGTCCAGGCGAATGGGGATCACTACTTCATGGGGCTCGCCTGGTGTCAGCCACGGGGCTTCGACCTTACCGTCAGCCACACCCTTGAGCTCCACTTCGACGTTCGAAATTGGAGATCGACCCCATGCAGTCAGGCTGACTTCAAGCCCGGCGAACAAGCGATCACCTGCCCAGCGGCGCTCCGGTGTTACCTGCAGGAATTCTCGAGAAATCACCCAGGCCTCGGGACCTGTTCGCACCTCCCCGGGGGGGCGCGATGCCTGAAATCGAACATCGTCCAGTCCCCCGGCCACTTCAGACGAGAGTTGTGCCTCATACCCGAATCCGCAGTCGCCCGCCTCAAGCTTCAGAAGGATCGTGTTCCAACCGGCGCCGAACCGGGCAATGATGTCATCGCCTGCTATGGCCCTGCCGTTCAGCCATATACGCCCGACTGTGCAGCCAGATGCATTCCAGACAAGTCGCAGTGTGCGGTCTTCGGGCAGACGAGCGTAGACGTGGGAGTACACGATCGTTCCCGGATCAACTGTTGACTGACTCGAGTCCAGGGACACTTCTGCCACGCCGTCGTTGCGGTAGAGATTCCAGGTTGTGCCTGAGGTGGGCATGCCCCGATCAGGCAGCACTCCTCGTTCTCCTGGCGGATCCAACAGTTCGACTTCGAGTTGACTTACGCCTGCCGAATCCGGCCCGAACGCATCGGCGATCAGCCATCGGTCGATCGGCATCGTTTGCGTCTGCGTCGCGGCGGATGAGGGTGCGACCGCCAACACGGCGACCGAGGCTAGTATTGCGGACCTTGCGTTCATCTTGCTCCGTTGCTTGACCTGTGGACGAACGAGAGTCTAACGTCTTCCCGCGAGTACCGCATTGACCCGATCGGAGATCCATCCGGGTTGGTTCGGAAGCGTCCCTCTTTCTCTGGTGAACCGGACGGAATGAAGCAGATTCTGGAATTGCGGGTCAACGGTGACCGGCACGAAGTAGGTGTTCCAACACACTTCACGTTGCTCGAAACCCTGAGATACGTGCTGGGACTCACTGGCTCGAAGCAGGGGTGCGACAAGGGCGACTGCGGCGCCTGTACCGTACTGCTGAATGGCCAAGCGATTCTCTCGTGCATCCTTCCGGTGCAGGAAGCCGAAGGATGTGAGATTCGCACCGTGGAGGGCATTGCCGGACCGGAGGGGGCTCATCCGCTGCAGGAGGCCTTCGATCTCACTGGGGCCGCGCAGTGCGGCTTCTGCACACCGGGAATCCTGTGCAGCGCCGTCAGTCTGCTGGAGACCAACCCTGAGGTCGATCGCGATGAAATTGCCCGGGCGTTGTCGGGAAACCTGTGCCGTTGTACCGGCTACACGAAAATCTTTGAGGCCGTTGAGCTGGCCGGTCGGGCGATCGCTACCGGTCGATCACCCGCGGACATCATCGGCGAGCCTTAGACGGCCGCAACCGCCTTCTAGAAGCCCATCCAATACGTAGCTTTGATCAGGAATATGTTGTCGGCCGGCGCCCTGAACAGATCGCCCGTATCCCGTCCAAAGTCGAGGTTGCCGACGCGATCCAGGTCGTTCCGGTCCTGCGTCCACACGAAGAATAGCGTAGACCCGGGAATGTATTCCCAACGGAACACGAGGTTGCCTCGCAGGGACCGGAAGTTGAAGTCCTGATTCTGGATCGTAAACGAGTCCGCCGGTCCCAACCCATCCGGGTCGATCAGAAACTCCTGGTCTGCGCCCGAACCCAGCGTCGTCACCGTCCCGATGTCCTGACCATACACAAGTTTGTCGATCTGTCCTGGTGCGGCGAATTCCTTCAAACTCGAGAAATCGTTGCTGGAGATAAATGGCTGCATGAATAACTCAAGCGACATTGTCGGCGTGAACGTCCAATTCAGCCGCGTCGTCATCGAAACTGTTGTTTGTTCCAGATCGGCAAACACGTAACGCCGACCGAAGAATGCAGTATTTGTAGCGTCGTCGAGACTTGTTACGAACTGGGACGTTCCCCGGTTGCGAGAGAATGACGGCATGAGTGAAACAGACACGTTAGAGGATGGCTTGACGGTAATGCCTGCTGACAGGCCGACGAAGCTGCCGCCATCCGTAGTCCAGGCATACTCAGGATTGAACGTGAACCGAATCTTCTTGCGATCATCCGTTCCAATCCAGGGTCCGATATATCCGCTTCCGGCGTTTCTCACCAGTGGCCCACCGCGAGTCCTGCGGTCGTCCATGACAGCAGGGCGCCAGCGCGCAAACAGGCTGATCTCCCAGTACGACGGTAGTTCCATGTAGCTGGACGAATGGATCTGGGCGTCGGTCCGATCTCCGTCGAAATTCAGCCGTTGCTGAACACCGAGTGTCGTCTGGAGCCAGCGAAAAGTCTTGTTCGGCGTCCGCCAGCGGTACTGGAGATTTCCGTGCATCCAGATGAGGTCCGCCCTGGACAGGAAGGCAAAGTCGTTGTTCTCAAATCCCGGACTGCGGACGTTGAGCGAGCTTTCCCACCTGAATGAGCCGGATTCCTTGGCGATACGTGTGTACAGCCCGTAACCGCGGAGGGAAGTCGCTGTCGGATCATAAGAGTTGGAGAACAGGCCGTCGTTGCTGCTTTCACGGTCAGGGCGCTGCAGGTAGCGGGCGCTGGAGCGCTGGGCCCGATCGATCGCTTCGGCAGAACCCGAGATGCTAGTAAACGCACCAGAGGCCATCAGGTGATAGTTGCGGTCCTTCCACCAGTAGTCGGCGTCCAGTCCGAGTCCTTCAGAATGGGCGTTGAGGAGAGATTTTAGGTCAGGGTCGTCAAACGATCTGGCCACTGATGTGAAGATTCCACCGATCTGCAGGTCGCCGTCCTTGAAATCCTGTTTGAGCCGGCTGGCAAAATAATTTGTGAGCGGTGCTACCTCTTTTTGAAATTGAGACCCATCGAAGTTCATAACATCAGCTGACTCACGCGATGTCACCGCCTCCAGGATCCCTATTGAAAGTCCGCCACCCGTCTTCCCTGTTATCTTGGCAGCTCCAATGATCGTGCTCTCGTTAGGAGAGTCGGAGAATTCTCCAGCGTTTGCTGCGAGATCTGCACCCTGGGGTGATCGTCCGATCCGACGAGTGAACAGCATTCCCAGGGAAGAGTTGTTGCTGCAACTAAAGCACCACGTATCACCGAAGTCGAATAGACCGCTTCCTTCGATGAAGAATTCACGTTTCTCGGGAAAAAATGTCTCAAATGCACTCAGATTCACCACCGCCGGGTCGACCTCGGCCTGGCCGAAGTCCGGGTTGATCGTGGCCGAAAGAGTCAGATTCGAGGTGAGCAGGTACTTGGCATCGGCGCCGACACGAACCTCGGAGGACGTGTTTGTCGAAAACGGATTGCTGGCGTCAACGCGCGCGGCGTTTGCGGTCTGACCGACCGTATACGGAAGGATTTCGAGCCTGTTGGTGCCGCTCTGAGGGGCTGAAATACCCGAAAGATGACCGTATCGGGTTGGTCCGCCTGACTCGCCACGCGGCCAGAATGACCAGACGATGTACTCGTTCGTGCGCTTGATTTTCCGCTCGATTTGAAGACCCCACAACTGATCTATCCCCTGGGGGAAACGCAGCTGGGAAAATGGAATTGCCATCTCCGTCGTCCACCCCAGCTCATCGACCTGCGCTTTGGTCACCCACACAGGATCCCAGGAGTGATCGAGGTTCGATCCGCCCGGACCGAAAGCGTCACCGCGCACGCCCTTTGGATTCGTCCAGAATACGGTCTGACCCAAATGGTCGAGGAACGTATCGAACGTGATGATCAAGACATCGCTTTCCGATTCACCATCACGTCGTACGAGCCGCCCGACGATCTGATCTGGCTCATCGTCAAACATGCGGGCGCCTATGTACAGGGTCTTTCCATCGTAAACAATGCGGACTTCGGTGCGCTGTGTAGGGGAAACACCCTCGACCGGTTCTTTCTGGTAGAATTGTGTAATCGCAGGCGCGGATTGCCAGATTGGCTCATCCAGCTTGCCATCGATCTCAATTTCTCCCGTAAGCGGGACTGCCGTGGAAGAAGGCGCTCGAACATCGTGATCCGCCGCAGCCGATGCCGGCGTGCTGATCGACGCAAAAGGTGGCGCATCTTCGTCAAGTACTGATCCACCTATCGGTTCGTTTGATTGAGCCAGCAGGAGAGAGGGCGCCGCAAGAAGTAGAAAGGCCGTCAACATGAGATTTCCCCGCACCGTCATCTTCATCATTTCCCCGCCCCCGGTATCTACGTCAGTAAAGCCACACCTGGTGGTTCCTCCTGATACGATGGGGCGAATTGAAAGATGGTTGCGGCCGGGGGGGATCAAGTAGCAGCAAAGGTGCGGGCGGGCTCAGGCAGGGCCATGTTTCTCATCTATAATTCAGATCAGAACGGAGAGTCGATGAGCGGACGGAAATTCGTGATTGTGTTTGTTCTATTTGTTCTGCTGGCAGCAGGGTGGATCCTGCTGGGCGTGCCGAACTTTTGAGGTCCACGAAACTATTGAGATGACCCAAAGCCTGCTTGCCGGTGCCGCTGGCCTAGTCCTGCTGTATCTCGGCGGAGAGGGGCTTGTCCACGGCGCATGCGCGTTGGCCCGCCGACTCCGGGTGTCGCCGGTTGTCATCGGCCTGACGGTCGTCGCGTTCGGAACCAGCGCTCCGGAATTGGTCGTGTCTCTGAACGCCGCCATGGGTGGCGCCAACGACATTGCCATCGGAAATGTGGTCGGTTCGAACATCGCCAACCTGGCACTGATCCTGGGCGCGGCAGCCTTGATACGGTCAGCCAAAGTCGAGGCGAAGCTTCTCCGAGTGGATGCCCCGCTGCTGGTTTTCATCTCTCTGGCATGCGTCGCCCTCCTCGCAGACAATCTCTTGACGAGAACTGAAGGGGCGCTGCTGGTTGTGGGCCTCGTAGCCTACACAGTGTTCACGTTCGTCCAAGGACGGCGGGAGTCTGCATTCGTGCAGCAGGAATTCAGTTCGGTCGCTGGCAAGGCCACGACTCGACTCAGTGCCGATCTGCTGCGCCTGTGCCTCGGGGCCGGTGCGCTTGTAGTAGGCGCAAAACTACTCGTTACGGCCGCAATCACCGTTGCAAGCAGCTGGGGTGTGAGTCAGGCGGCTATCGGACTGACCGTCGTGGCGATTGGAACGAGTTTGCCCGAACTCGCTACGACGATAGTCGCTACATCCAAGGGACATGGAGACATTGCTGTGGGAAATGTGATCGGATCGAACATCTTCAATCTCCTCGGAGTGCTCGGCTTCACGTCCGTCGTATCGCCCCTGTCGCGCGGACATGTCGGCTGGGTGAGCCTGGGGGTCATGCTCGGAGTAACGATACTCATACTCCCGATGCTCCGTTCGCGCAGGCAGTTGACGCGACCCCAGGGTGCCGTTCTGCTTGCCTGTTATGTGGCCTACCTGGGTTGGTTGATGGTTGGTCACACACCAAATGCGGTTGTCAGTCCTGCTGTCGCATCGCCCGTGGCAGACGTCGTCCAGGATAGCGATCCTTACGTCATGGTCCTCGGAATCGCACAGGACGGTGGAGTTCCGCAGGCAGGGTCGAAGGATCACCCGGCATGGACCGACCCTGAAGCGCGACGGTTCGCCGTCTCGCTGGCCGTGGTGGACCCGGAAAGTGCCGAGCGCTGGTTGTTTGAAGCGTCACCAGACCTGAAAGAGCAACTCCACCGTCTTGATGTGGCCTTTCCCGTTGAAGCGACGCCCGGCCTGGCCGGCATTTTTCTT
The DNA here is from genome assembly GCA_039656095.1 of Gemmatimonadota bacterium. GTDB lineage: Bacteria > Gemmatimonadota > Gemmatimonadetes > Palauibacterales > Palauibacteraceae > JARFPW01. The sequence continues at coordinate 9,063 of JBDHMQ010000041.1, forward strand.
ACCCACGCGCACATGGGTCATTACACTGGGTTGATGTACCTGGGGTATGAATCCATGGGTGCGCAGGGCGTCCCTGTATACGCGATGCCAAGAATGCACGAATACTTGAGTTCGAACGGTCCCTGGAATCAATTGGTGAAGTACAACAACATCGAACTGCGGCCTGTAGCGGATGCAACTCCAGTTCGCCTCAACGAACGCCTCACTGTAACACCGTTTCTAGTGCCGCATAGACAGGAATACACGGAGGTAGTGGGATTCCGTGTGCAGGGCCCCCGGCGGTCGTTTCTGTTCATCCCGGATATCGACAGCTGGGAAGAGTTTGATGAGTGGGGAACCCGGATCGAAGATCTGATCGCTGGTGTAGATGTGGCCTACCTGGACGCCACGTTCTATGCGAACGGAGAAATACCGGGGCGGGATATGTCGGGTTTTCCGCATCCGTTCATCACGCACAGCATGGATCGTTTCTCAGGGCTGTCCGCCGAAGAGAAGTCCAAGATCCGCTTCATTCACCTGAATCACACCAATCCGGCGCTGCTTCCTGATAGCGATGCGCGGCGTACGATCGTGCAAAACGGATTTCGGGTGGCGCAGGAGTTGGAGAAGGTGGGCCTGTAGCCTGTGGCAGTGCTCCGCGGTATCGAAAAGGGGGTTCGAAGACTGATCCTGGGCGCGATCGAGACAAGCCCGATGTGGCCCCTCGATCGGCAGCTTGGTGATCAGTTGGGGAGTTCGCCTTGCATACTTCTGATCCGTGTCGACCGA
>JBDHMQ010000042.1:0-9704 GCA_039656095.1 Gemmatimonadota bacterium
GGCGTGCTACTGGATCGTATTGATCACGCCGAAGATCGGAAGGTACATCGCCACGATCATGCCTCCTACGATCGAGCCGAGGATAACGATCATCAAAGGCTCCATAGCCTTCAGAAGACCATCAACAGCCACGTCTACTTCGTCGTCGTAGAAATCGGCGATTTTCGAGAGCATTCCGTCCAGGTCGCCCGTCTCTTCACCCACGTTGATCATCTGGGTCACCATCGGCGGGAACACCTTAGCCCGTTCAAGTGGCTTGGATATCGATTCTCCACCGGCGATCGAAGTGCGACTTTCAATGATCGCATCATGGATCACACGATTACCCGAGGTCTTGGCCGTGATCTCGAGGCCCTCGAGAATAGAAACGCCGGAACTCATGAGCGTGCCCAATGTGCGTGTGAACCGAGAGACCGCCGACTTGAGGACCACGTTCCCGAGAATGGGCATAGCCAGCAGGAAGCGATCAAAACTCAGTCGACCCACCGGCGTAGCAATCCAGGTTCGGAACAGAGCGCTTCCGCCGATCCCACCAGCCAGCAACGCCCACCAGTAATTCTGCAAGAAGTCTGACGCGGCGATCACTATGCGAGTCGGTAACGGAAGCTGCTGGTCAAACGAAGCAAACATCTCCTGGAATGTTGGAATCACGAACAGGAGCAGGATGACGATCGCTCCAAGCGCGACCACGCTGATCACGGCCGGATAGATCATCGCTGCCTTAACCTTCCGAGCCAGCGCTTCGTTCTTTTCCAGGAACTCCGCCAGACGATTCATGATCGTGTCGAGGATACCACCGGTCTCGCCGGCCGTGACCATGTTCACATAGAGCTCTGTAAACACCTTTGGATGCTGAGCAAGCGCGTCTGCAAGAGTATTACCAGACTCGACATCATGCAGAACGGCCCCCAGAGCCTTCTCAATGACTTCGCTGTCCGTCTGTTTGACGAGGATGTCCAGAGCCTGAACGAGCGGAAGTCCTGCGCTCACCATCGTGGAGAACTGCCGGGTCATAATCACGATGTCCCGGTTCTTGGCCTTCTTCCCCATGGAGAAACTCAAGCCCGCGGGTTTTTCGCGCACCGATACGGGAATGAGCCGTTGACTCCGCAAGAACGATATGACGTCGTCTCTACTCGGGACGTCGATCGTGTCCCGGCGGAGATCTCCGGACAACGTTCGGGCACTGTAACTGAATACGGGCATCTGGTAGTGGCTCCCCTGGCAGTCGGTGGCGTTAGCGGACGGCGGCGGCAGAAGCCGTCTCAGGCTCGCCAATCATCCGTCGCAGCCCTGCCTGATCCGAGCTTACACGCAAACACTCTTCGAGTCCGACTTGATCGGTCATATAGAGGGAATACAGAGCATCGTTGAGAGTCTGCATACCGTGTTTCTTTCCTGTCTGCATGGCCGAGTAGATCTGGTGGACCTTGTCGTCACGAATCATCGATCGTATCGCCGGAGTGACAACGAGGATTTCCATTGCCATGGCCCGTCCGACACCGGACCGTTTGGCCAGCAGCGTCTGAGTCACCACACCCTCCAGCACGAAAGCGAGTTGCGCCCGAACCTGCTGCTGCTGGTGCGCTGGGAACACATCGATGATCCGGTTAATAGACTCCGCTGCCGAGTTCGTATGTAGTGTTGCCAACGCCAGGTGACCTGTCTCGGCGATTGTCAGTGCGGCCTGTACCGTCTCCAGATCTCGCATCTCACCAATCAGGAGCACGTCCGGATCCTGCCGGAGCACATACTTCAGAGCACGGGCGAAGGAGCCTGTGTCGGACCCGACTTCGCGCTGGTTGACCATGCAGCGCTTGTGCCGGTGCACAAACTCGATCGGGTCCTCAACCGTCATGATGTGACCCGTCCGCTCCTCGTTGATCCGGTCGATCATGGCAGCCAGCGTCGTAGACTTGCCGGAGCCTGTCGGTCCCGTGATGAGCACGAGTCCACGAGGCCGGTCGGCCAGCTGCGCGAGTACCGGTGGCAGTCCAAGCTCATCGAACGACAGGATGTCGAACGGAATCTGCCGAATCGCCATTGCCACACTGCCTCGCTGGCGGAAGACGTTGGCGCGGAAGCGGGCGAGATTTTCGACCGCAAATGAAAGATCGAGCTCGTTTTCCTGCTCGAATATCTTTTTCTGGCCCTCTGTCAGAACCGAGTAAGCCAGGGTTTGCGTGTCCTGCGGAGTCAATCGATTCGCAAGCCTTGAGTCAGTCAGCTCTCCATCAACACGAAATCGCGGCGGCTGGCCTACCGTAATGTGCAGATCTGAAGCAGCCCGCTCGTTCATTTCCTCGAGCAACTGGCGCAGTGTGGCGGTTGAATTGTCGTTCATCACAGCGTTGTCTCCTTGATGACTTCCTCCAGCGTCGTAATACCGGCGTGAACTTTCTGCAGTCCGTCCTTACGCAGTGTGATCATGCCCTCTGCAACGGCAGTCGCCTTGATGTCGTCCGTTGAAGCCCCCTGGAGCACCAGTTGTCTGAGCTTAGAAGTCATGGCCATGACCTCATACAGACCCTGCCTGCCGGAATATCCTGTCTTGTTGCAGGCATCACATCCTTCGCCCCTGTAGAACGTGGTCGAGTTGATCTCTTCTGGTGTAAATCCGGACGAATTCAACAGGTCCGACTCGTACGTGGCCTCGACCTGGCAGTTCTCACAAATTCTGCGGACCAGACGCTGAGCCGTAATCAGATTGACAGCCGACGCTATATTGAATGGTTCGATACCCATGTCGATCATCCGAGTAATCGTCGAGGCTGCATCATTCGTATGCAGAGTGGACAACACCAGATGACCTGTGAGTGCAGCTTTTACCGCAATTCCACCGGTCTCCAGATCTCGAATCTCACCGACCATGATGATGTTGGGATCCTGCCGCAGGAACGCCCGCAAGGCTCTTGCGAAGCTCATGCCGATTTCCGTGCGAACCTGAACCTGATTGATACCGTTCAGGTTGTACTCGACAGGATCTTCCGCCGTCATGATGTTGGTTTCGTCGGTATTGATTCGATTAAGCGCACTATAGAGAGTCGTGGTCTTGCCCGAACCGGTAGGGCCCGTAACGAGGACCATCCCGAACGGCTGCTCGATGGCGTGTAGAAAATCTTTTTCGGCTTTCGGGCTCATTCCGAATTTCTCGAGGTCCAGCGCGAGGTTGCCTTTGTCCAGGATACGGAGCACGATCTTTTCGCCGAACAGTACTGGTAGCGTCGACACACGGAAGTCGATGACCCGACGACCGATCTTCAGCTTGATACGGCCGTCCTGCGGAACTCGTCGCTCTGCGATATTGAGATCGGCGAGAATCTTGACGCGGGATATGAGCGCGGCCTTCATCCGGATCGGCGGCTTTACGATTTCGCGCAACGTTCCGTCGATTCGATATCGAATCCGTACTTCGTTCTCGTAAGGTTCAATATGGATATCGGATGCACCGCGTTTGACGGCATCCGTGAGAATTCCGTTGATCAGCCGTACGACGGGGGCTTCTTCTACTTGCGTGGCAAGCTGGGAGGCGGAGTATTCGAAATCCTCTTCCTCGACGAACTCTACTTCTTCTTCTTCCCATTCATCGAGCAGGTCGCCAAGGCCGTCATTCGCAATTTCGTAGTACTTGTCGATCGCCTTTCGCAGCGTGTATTCCCCGGCAACGACAGCATCGACGTCAAATCGTGTTACAAACTTCAGATCATCAATAACGCTCAGGTCGGTTGGATTGGCCATCGCCACGGTAAGGGTGCGCCCGACTCGGCGGAGCGGGAGAATCAGGTGCTTACTGGCGAAATCAGCCGGGACAAGCTTGAGAATTTTGGGATCGACCTCGACTTCGGTCAGGTCCACGGCCGGTACGCGGTACTGCATAGAGAGCACACGCGTCAGATCGGCCTCGGCAAGCACTCCGCTTGTTACGAGGGCGAATCCCAGGCGCGTTCCGGTCTCCTTCTGCTGCTGCAGGGCTCGATCAAGATCTTCTCGATCGATCAGCCCTTCTCGAAGCAGAAGTTCACCGATCTGCAGACTGCCTAATGAAATCGTTGCCATGATCGTCCGTATATCGGTAACTGCGTTCGCGTGGACTTCCAGGTCAGGACGTCACGCATTACGAGGCGATTGAAAAGCAACAAGTGTGCCCGAAACCAATGGCACAGCCGTATCAGGGCTGGGAAACACCCTCAGTGCGCGAACACCTCGTCACGCAGTATTTCCAGCTTCTTTGGGCCAATACCGGGCACACGGAGAAGATCATCAACAGTTGCGAACCTGCCGTGACGGGCTCGATATGCGACAATTCGCGTGGCCAGCGCCGGCCCGATTCCCGTGATTTGCTCCAGATCCTTGATTTGTGCCCGATTAATGTCGATGCCACGGGAAGTCAGACGCACGGAGGACATTTCGGACGCTGAGACTGTGTCTATGTGAGGGGAAAGCCGCTCGATGAGGCCTTGACCAATTCCAGGAACACGCGAGAGATCCTGCAACGAACGAAATGGGCCCCGCGATTTTCGATCGCGAACGATAGCCGCGGCCCTGGATGGCCCGACTCCGGGAAGTCTGCGCAGGACAGTCTCGTCTGCGCTATTGATATCAATTCGCTCCTGGGGACCGAGAGGCCGGGTTGCTTCGGCCTCACGATCGAGAGCCTCATTGACATCCCTGCGTGCCTGGACAAGTGTTTCGGCCGCTCGTTCGGCGGTTGCAGGCCTCCATGCTATCTCAGCTGTGTCGGGCGCGAGGGTGATCCTTACCACGGTTCCGAGTCCCAGCAGACAGGTCGCAGCTACGAGTGCTCGACGATCGGTTGAGTTGAATTGCCGCATAGTAATCTCCGAACCACATCGTGCAGCCGGAGGTCATCGACGAATCAACTGGCGTGGCTCAGGGAGAGGGTGGTGGGATTCCTTGCGTACTGGTCTTGAGGAAGAAGCGACCGAAGATATTCAAGTTGTATTGGTTTGACGTCAGACGGGTGCCTACGTCGCTGGCGCGACGTACCCACAGGAACTGTACGCCAAGGCTGTAGCCCGAGAAGTCTGAATCAGCAGTGAAGCTCAGGTTCTGTGTTGTCTGATCAAGGTGGGCGACACAGTCCTCGACGATGATGACGCCACCCCCCAGATCGAAGCCGCCCCCGCCCAGCTCCCTGCAATTTGTATTTCCATTGATCGTGAACTCTGCTGACAATCTCAACGGTTGTTTAACGAACGACAGGAAACCCGGTGCGCGGACTGTTCCTGTTCCGCGGATGCCATGCGAATTGCGGATGGCCTGGCTGGAGCCGGATGCGTCCGTTCGGTCGTTATTCGAGTTGTCGAACTGATAGCTGAGATTGAATCCATTTACGAACACAATGGTCGCACTCAGGGACCGGGTGAGCGTTTCACTCCCCTGATTCTGCCCTGTGAGTGTAAATGTCTCGCGATCGAGTTCCCGCCATCCACCGGTGAGCGACAGGTTCCTGATTGTCCCGCGAAGCAACCCAGGGACGGGAACATTCCGCCATTGAAGCTGGATGGACGGCCATTCCGTTTCTTCCGTTATGCGCTCGCTTCGCGTCGTAAACGAACCGGTCTCAGACGTTGAATAATTGAATCCGACTATCAGGTTCATCGGCAATTGATAGCCACCCCGAAGAGCAAAACGCTCGCGCGAGGTAGCGGTCGAAGCAGTGTCCGTCTCGGTGACTGCGCGAAGACGGTCGAACCCGCCTAGAACTAGTTGGTCCCCAAGCGAGGTGTCCAGTTCGCGTCGATCGTATGTGGCGGCCACCGAGCGCGACCAGGTCACACGAATCGGGCGAATTCGGTCCCAGAGATTCCTGACATCATCGGCAAACCCTTCGGCTGAGAGAGCAGGCGGAACCCCAAACACGCTCAACAAATCTGCCGGACTCACGTCGACATCGAGCGATACATCTCGACCAAGCCGCAGGTCCCTGACCAGAATCGTATCGCCTGCCGCCGAAGGAACGACGTACGAAGCATTCCGGTTGCTGAGATAGGTAGTGTTGACCGTAAACCTCGGATCGAACCAGCTCGCGAGTTCGGGCTGATAACTGAGGTTGGATGCAACGTTTCGTGTCGTTTCCCAACCCACGCCGAGGCCAAGGAAGGATCCTGTCTGTGACTCAAGCGACTGGATGGCCTGCCCGCCGGTGACCCGCAACGAAGGATCTATAAGGTCTCGAACCGACATCACGTTGACTCCGGCAACAAGCGACGGAAAGGGCTGAAGTTGAAGTCCGGCCCGTGGATTCAGCAGATGCACGCGGTCGATCGTCGGCGCAATCGCCAGATCGCCCGGGCCCGATACCGAACTCTGGAATCGTTGACGCTCCGCCGTGGAGCGCGAGAGATTTGCGCCCATGCTCAAGTCGCGTGGCGTATAGCGAAATCGCAGATCTTTCAAGTTCTGAATGATCGTCGAGTTGGAAAGGAAACCCGGGAGCGCATCGAGAGCATTTCGTAAAAATACGGGCAATACGGCTACCGAGGCATCCGCTACCGGACGAGCCCATTGAGCTGATGCGTTCCACGCCTGCCCCGATGCCTCAGTCTGCGTCGCCTGTTGATCGAACGTTTGCCTTGAGTAGCCCAAACGCAGCCCATCGACCGTTGCTCGCATGATCCGGTTTCGGGACGGGGTTTGCTTGACCAGGCCTACGCTCCAGGACGTGTTTGAGTTGATCGGCGTGCGAAGTCCATTAATCCTGGACGCCGTGACATCCGTATCTGCCAGGAAGAACGGATCAGAGCTGCTCTTTCGATGCTGGAAATCGATCGGCATCGACAGGCCCAGACTATTGGGTAAAAAGCGGCCAAAATCCGTCCGAGCCCGACCAGCAAACTGTTCATCCGACTGAAAACTCGGCGTGACTCCCAGTTGTCGGTAGAACGGGTCCCTGCGTGTTAACTCTGCACTCAATTGTATGACGTCACCCAGATCCACGCCGACAGCTGCGCGGAATGCCGACCCAGCTTCGTCCGCCGCCTCGTCGAGACGCAAATCATCGATCCACACTTGACCCGATCCGGCAGCAGCAAGGCCGACGTTTTCCACCCCAAGCGCCATCTCGCGAATGGCCGACAGGTTCGGTGCCCGGGACCGGTCACTGATCACCACCGCAAGGGTGCTGTCAGCGTCCGGAAACACATCGACATCCCAGACAATCAATGAGGAGTCCGGTGGAAGTGTCGAACCCAACTCGAGCAGCCGCTGTTCTGCCTCCACCCGTAACTGCAACCAACGGTCAAAATTTATGGTCCGTTCTGGAAGCCAGTCCTCGCGACCCGGTGATGCAACCGTCGGCTGAAGCTCGGTTCTGTACAGGTAGAAATTGTTCGCGTCGAATCCGAGGCGGACGAAGAAGCGAAGCGGCTGGCCCGGGCCGAACTCCCCCTCGACCGGGATGGCCCAAGCTCGCAACTGCCGGTAGAGAAGGAAGTTCCGTGGACGTTCGGTAAATCGTCGAAACACCTCTACTCGTTCACCGACCGGAATATCCTCAAAACTCAGTCTCAACGACTGCTCATTGATGGGCGCTGAACCAACCCTCAGGTCGTCTGTTCGATCTGCCCGCTGGTCGGTGATGCCCGGCGGGGATACATAGTCACCATCCGTTGTTGAAACCGGTCCAACCGAAACCTGTCCCGCGGTTCCTGGCATATCACCCGTGAATCCATCAACGCTACCCGAGCCACTTCGTTTCAACCACGGAGACCCGGAGAAAGCCAAGCGGCTGACGAGAACTGTCGCACCGACATCGGACGTAAACGTAATTCGGATATGCTTCACGTTCTGACGACCGTCGATCGAGAAATTCTCGATGAGATCGGGCAGCTCGAGAGGAACGCGGTACCGGTTGAACTGGAATTCCCCACCGGTAGACCGGTCCAGAAAGCGAGACGGGACAGTCAGCGGAACCACATACCGCAAGTACCGCTCATCCTGATTAAGAAAGCTGTCGCGATTCAAGTCTTCCGTATCTTCGTGACCGTTGTTGTTCGTGCAGTTGGCTCGTGAGTCTCCCAGGGGAAAGGCCGTAGTTGAAGGATCGGAGAGACAGGCCTGACTCCACAATCCCAAATCGTCCTGATTTCCCCAGATGCCGACTAGCGGATCCGCCTCCTGGTCAAGAAGCCCAACTCCAGCAGGCAGGCCGAGAGAATCGGCGACCAGCGCATCCTCGGATACCGTTCCAATGTCGATGATCATAGCGATGTTTTCCGAGGTCTCACCAAGTGTGCTGGCATAGAACTCAAGAAACTCCACAGCCGTCAGATCGAGGCCGCTCTCTGACAACGACTGGGTAACGGACAGCCAGCCATTTTCTAATGCGGGGGCGTCACTCAGCGAGACCCAGAGTACGGTTTCCGAAGATCCCGCATTCTGGGTGCGAATCGCTGGATCGACTTGCAGGGTAAGAAGCGGTCCCTGGATAAATTGACCGTCCAGCCACTGCGCCTGCCATGCGCCAGTCAGTTGATTGGACAAATTGGGAAGGATCGGCATGAACCCGCCGGTCTCGTCTGCCCGAGACGCGACACTTCCGTATCGCCACGAGCGCGCCGACAGGCCGAGCGACAGACGAGATGTGCCTTCGAAGTCATCGACAAACGTCACACCATTCCGGTTGGTCGTCGGACTGGATCCGGCGATTTCTCCGCTCAGAGTGACTCGCGATGGTACTGCGGTACTGATTCCAGGCAGACTGTTGACCAACCGGTCGAGCGCGCCCGACTCAAACTCGAAGTTTCCCATGATGCCGCCGAGACTGACAGCGCTCGGCTCGAGACCAAGCTCCGGTCGCGTGAGTACGGATCCTTCGCGCTGGAGCAAACCGACAAAGTCGATGGCACCGATGTCTCCAAATGAATACTGGCCGGTGAGGGCTGTGATGCTGGTCGGTTGAATCTGGAAGATGGGCTTCTGTTCGAACTGAATCTCAAGTTTCGGGCTTTGGCTACCGCCGAACAGTTCGCCAGGCCGCAGAATCTGCAGTTGCCCGATTTCATAGTCGATCGTGTAATCGCGACCACGCTCCAGGTCTCGCCCATCCAGTGTCACCCGGTCGCTGTCCTCGCGAATCCCGATTGCACCGAGAGAGAACGAACTTGCCTGACCGGCGCTGCGTGCCCGATAGTCGAAGTTCAGCCGGTACCGGAAACTGGTCTTCCGGAGCAGGTCGACCGGCTCTTCGTAAATGTCCGAGTTTTTGTCCCCGTCAGCTAGCGGAAATGGCCCGCCCAGCGCCAGGATCGGCGGCGGATCGAGGAATGGCTGAAGTGTGGGGAATACAAGATAGCTACCCGTCACTACCCCGATTCCGCCCGAAGTGGCCGGGCGCCAGATACGCGCCGCATCCACCCGGTCGTCGTTCGGTGTATCGTCGAGACCAAAAATTTCAAGGAACGCGAAATCTTCGCCACCGGTCTGACGAACAATGGGACCCGACTCAATCGGCCCCTGAGAAATCGTCAAGTTGACGCTTCCGCTCTCGATATCTTCGGAACTTGAGATGCGATAGACCTGATGCATCTCGCGCTCCCATGTAATGCCGCCAGGTCTGTGTGTCGCGGGATCCTTCAGGAGTTCTAACTCGGGCAGTTCGCCGGAACCTGTGTTGGAAATGTTGCGGAATATTTCCTCGGCGTTGAAGTCGCCGATCGTATCTCCCGTAGCCGTAATGTATG
>JBDHMQ010000043.1:0-9703 GCA_039656095.1 Gemmatimonadota bacterium
ACCTGTGTTGGAAATGTTGCGGAAGATTTCCTCGGCGTTGAAGTCGCCGATCGTATCTCCCGTAGCCGTAATGTAGGTCGCTGCAAGCGCCTCGTTCTCGAGGATCCGCGACCTCATGACGATCCACAGACCGCTGCTGTGGACGATGTAGTCCTCGCCCTCGTCCAGAGGCCTGAAGAAGCCCTGGAATTCTGCCGAGTCTGGCAGGGTTGGATCCGCAGACAGGGGGCGTAATGCCACGGCACGCGCCTGGATGATTCCGTCTTCAACATTCTGTGGCTGGCCAGAACTGACCTCATGCCTGTACAGCTTCAGCGCGGAGCCGGGTTGCAGGTTAGCCGGTACTTCTGATCCGATCAGTGCCGTTACGTCGATGTGAGGATACGCCGGGAACTCGCGCGGGTCGACGAGGAAAAAGAACTGTCCGTCTGCGAAGCCCGCGTCATCCAGAACGGTCTCGAAATCCCTGAGAATACCGTCCTGAGTACCTCCGACATCCAGCGACAGACTACGCGTCTGGATGCTACCATCCTGTTCTGCCAACACTCCGCGCAGTGTAAGCGGACCGAGCCGGGCCTCGGTACGGACTCCGAAATTCCCCGCCGGTATGGACCGGGAAATAAACTGCGAACTCGGAAGCGGAAGCGTAACCTCACCCAATTCCACGAATTCGAGTACCTCTCCCGGCCTGCCCTGGTAGAAAACGTTCAGGTTGTTGGTCGCATCGAACTCACGAGTCTGGTCAAAATCTACATCCAGGTGGACTCGCTCAGAGATCGTACCCTTGGCCAGCGCACGTAGCTGAAATTCTGGACGGATTGAAGGGGCCGCACTCTCGTTACAGCGCTGGCCCGTACCCAGGGTACAAGGATCGAAAGTCTGCCACTGTGATCCGATCTGACCCGTGCCGTTAAATTCGAGGTCGAGATCGGCAAGGCCCGCCAGCACATCGGGCAGAAGTCGAATTCGCTGTTCAGGCCGTAGCCCTTCGAGTTCGTCCTCGGAAGCATCCGGAACTGCAAAAAACCGGCGCGCATCAAAGTTGGATGGAAGTTTGTCGATGGGGAGAAATACCATCCACAGCGTGTCTTGCCGGGCCGCCAACCGAAGGTCCTCGATGCCGGTTCGTCCGGTGAGCCACTCGCTTGCCAGTTGACCCAGTAATCGGGACTGAAGTCGCGCAGGCCCCACGAACCTGGACAGGTTCAAGGGCCAGACGTATGGAACCCGGTTTAGCCTGATAGCCACTGTGTCTTGCGGCTCGAGGCTTATTGTCGAGTCGGCGGGGGCTATGACATCCTGGGCAATTGAACTGCCCGGAAGCAGAGCTGTCGCAGCCAGGGCGAGAGCCAGGGCTGCGACTCGCCTTCCGCGGCTGGTCACGAAAATAGGGTTGGACAGACGCAGTACTCCGCTCAAATAACTCGGGTCAAGACTGGACGGTGGTCAAGCAAGTCGAATTCAGCCATGGCGACTGAATATAGACGGGCGTGCCGGGTGGGGAAACAAACTCAGCGGAAATGAGTTCCGCCTAGAACGTAAGTGTCACTTCCGCCCAGTCGGCGATCGCCTGACCACCGCGACTCCCCGGAACGTAGTCCATCGATAACATCTCTTTGCGTAGTTTTCTTGCGAACCCGGCGTTCGGTATGCGCGGCTGTACAAGAATCTCTCCGGTCGGTCTTCCTTGTGCATCTACAAGCACTCGAACCGTTACAACCATTCCCTTGACGTCCTGCGGCGGGCGCCACAACGGGATGATTGACCTTGGGGTCGGGAATGTGCGCCGGTCTCGTCCGCTGGCGTTGTTCCCTCCGTCACCGCCACCCTCAGCATTCATCAGGCCCGGACCACCACCATCGGAGATCAACATGGCCCCACCAGCGGGACCCGAGAGTTCAGGAGTCTGCACGAGCTGCTCAGGCTCGTCTAACTCGACTTCGGGCTCTGCGAAGCGTGGCTGGCTGGCCGGCGGAGCCGGAATTACAATCGAGCGTGGCGCTGCAATCGCGATCGCCAACATTTCTCCCCCACCGGCGGCTGCACGAAAATCGCCTGTACGCGGACCGGCAGCCAGCGAGCCTGGATCCTCCGGCCCATTCGTGCGCCAACCAGTGAGCAATACCACGTGCACCAACGCAGACAGGGCGAATCCCACTATCAGGGATCTCCTGTTCCGCGCCGAATTGCGTCGTGTCGGCTCCAAGTTGTGATCCTGCTCGATATGCACGCCAAGCTCCAGATGGGTTTGCCAACCGCCCGTCACAGATACGTCCGTCTACCTGCTTTGTATCGCCGAACCGGAACCAGAGTTCCTTGCAGCGCTCATGCGCGCCAGCAAGATTGGCCCTTCGTTCGAAGCCGCGTCCACGTGTCCGGCATCGCCCACGCTGCTAGAAGGCTGATCGAGATTACTTCGTTGAACCCTCGTGTTGTTGGTTTGCTCCTGTTGGTCATCGCTGCCGGATGTTGGCGGATCGGTGAGCCGACGTCGAGCGAAGCCCTCGTATCCTGGGCTGCGTTTCCTGATACGGTGATCGCGGGCGAAGTTTTTTCGCTGGAGTTTGCAGGCCCGATCACGCCCAATTCATGTGGAAGGCTGGATACGGCAACCGTTGCTGTAACGGACTCTACGGTCTTCCTCAGGGCTAGCCGAGTAACCTACGACACGTCCTGCCCGAGGACGCCGGTCAGTTTTTATCAGGCCCGGGCGATGCAGCTTGATCAGGGCACCTACTCCGTGGTTGGAGAGCGCCAGACGTTTGGTCAGATCGTAGCGTTGGATTCGGGGAGCTTCTCGCGCATGCATGTTTCGGGGGAAGGTACAGTCCGGGCCAGTGGTGGATGTACGCTGTTCGGGCCGGGACGTCTGGGCAACCAGCGCCCGTTTGCCCTCGTAGGCAATACTGGCTTGATAACGGGTTCTCTGGATGCGGATCGCGTCGTTTGGATCCGGGGCACGCTGTCGGGATTCGCCTTGTGTGGTAGCTTCGGATCGCGACCGGCTATTCGGGTCGAAGAAACTGCGATCCGCGATGGTTCCTCTGAAGACTATTATGCCGATACGGTGGACTGAGCAGCCGGCGCGCCGGTAATACGGGAGAGTCGATGGTTCTTTACGAAGAGGGTGATATGGGATCGACTGCGGTCAACACCGCTTTCAATCAGCGGTTGGCCGGTGAGCTGAGTTCAATGAGCTCAGAGGGGGTGTTGAAGAAGCTTCAGCACATACTCGGTGAGCAGGGACCGGTCGTCGACCTGGAGGGATACGGCGAGACCGTGAATCTGTGCTCAAACAACTACCTCGGTCTTTGCGGCCGTCCGGAGGTTGTGCAAGCGGTGCGCGATGGGGCAACGAAGTACGGTGCTGGCACCTCGTCAGTACGGTTCATTTGCGGAACGTTCGACATCCACCGTGAGCTGGAAGACCGAATCGCCGACTTCCTTGAGACGGAGGCGGCTCTGACGTTCACGTCTTGTTGGAACGCGAATGAAGGTCTGTTTGCCCCCCTTCTTGGGCCGGACGATGCCCTGATTTCCGATGCTCTGAATCACGCATCGATCATCGATGGTGTTCGGCTGTGCAAGGCTCAGCGACACGTTTACCAGCACATGGATCTCGATTCCCTCGAGGACGTATTGAAGCAGACTTCAGGTGCCCGACACCGCCTCGTGATCACGGACGGTGTATTCAGTATGGAAGGGGAGATCGCTCCGTTGCCGGAAATTCGCGCACTGTGCGATCGATACGATGCGCTGATGGCTGTTGATGATTCTCACGCGACCGGAGTGCTCGGTGACACGGGCCGAGGAACACCGGAGCATTTTGGAATGCACGGCGAAGTCGACATCATCACATCGACACTCGGAAAGGCACTTGGTGGCATGGCCGGAGGGTTCATTGCGAGCAGCCGACCGGTCATCGACTACCTGACGCAGCGGTCACGAACACAGCTGTTCACCAACGCGATTCCGCCACACTCTGCTGCAGGCGCTCTTGCAGCAATCGATGTACTGGAAACGCACCCGGAACTCGTCGTGAAATTGCGAGAAAACACGGCGTACTTCAGGCGTGAACTGGTCAACCTCGGGTTCAACCCGATCGAAGGCGACACACCGATAGTCCCGGTAATCGTTGGAGAAACTTCTCTGGCCATCGAGATGAGTACCCTGCTTCTCGACGAAGGCGTGTTTGTGATCGGCTTCGGGTTTCCAGTCGTCCCGAAAGGTGAGGCACGAATCCGTTGCCAGATTTCAGCTGCTCACGAAACCGAGCACCTCGACCGTACTCTGGCTGCTCTCGACAAGGTCGGCTCGAGCCTGGGAGTTATTTGAGATATGCCGAAATTGACCCTGGCCCCATCGTTGTTGGCCGCAGACTTCGCCCGACTCGGCGATGAAGTCGCCGCCTGTGAAGAAGCCGGTGCAAACTGGTTTCACTTCGATGTGATGGACGGCCATTACGTGCCTAATCTCAGCATCGGAATTCCGGTTCTGGAATCGCTGCGTGCGGTGACGAGCTCCTTTCTTGACGTTCACCTGATGATCGACAATCCCGCAGTGTTTCTAGGGCCGTTCGCAGATGCAGGCGCGGACTTGATTACGATTCACCAGGAAGTGTCCACACATCTCCACCGCGACGTTCATGAGATCCGACGACTGGGCAAGAAGGTGGGGGTCGCTATCAATCCATCCACACCGGCCTCGACGCTGGCGGATGTCTTGCCGTTTCTCGACCTGGTGTTGGTGATGACCGTTAACCCGGGTTTTGGAGGCCAGGCGTTCATTCATGCGGCTACCCGCAAGGCAACCCGGCTTCGCACCATGGCGGATGAGCTTGGCCTGGTAGACCTGAACGTCGAGGTCGACGGAGGCGTAGGGCCTGAAACAGCGCCGATTGCCGCCAGGGCCGGAGCAGATGTCCTGGTGGCTGGATCTTCTGTGTTTCGAGGTCCGGGGACAATTCAGGAAAACTACCAGGCAATCTGGAGGGCGCTTGAGTCGGACGGTTGAACTCAACCTGACCCCGTCTGCCCATGTGCGATTGCTCCAGGAGGCTTCTCGGGCCTATCCACTGGAAGCCTGCGGAGCCCTGCTCGGTTCGGTGAATCGCGTAATCGGCCTCCACCCATTCACGAATCGATCCCCCGATCCTGAGAATTCATTCACGGTTGACCCGGTCGAGTTGGAGCCGCTACTGCGAGGAGAGGCGAATGGCGGGGTGCCGGTGCTCGGATTCTATCACTCCCATCCGGACGACCGACCCTTTCCGTCCAGTCGCGATTTCGGTGATGCATGGTCGGACTACTGATACGTCATCGTAGGAGTCGATCAGGGCATCGCCGGGCCACCTTTCGCCTGGCGGAGCGACAATGTGTCCCACGAAATGGTGGGCCTCGATGGCTGAGGTTCGCATACATATCCCGCTTCCTCTGCGAGCATTTGCAAACGGTGAGACCACCGTTTGCGTACAAGCCACGTCTGTGGACGGCACGCTGACTGCCCTGCGGGCCGACTATCCAGCCCTGGCTGCGCGGCTGCTGGCAGACGACGGGCAGGTGCGGCCGTATGTGAACTTGTTTCTGGACGGCCGAAGCGTCCGCGGGCTGGAAGCAGACGATCTCAACATCAGCACCGCTGCCGAGTTGACGATCGTGCCCTCAATCGCGGGAGGAGCACGTGAACTCAGTCGCGAAGAGCGACTCCGCTACCACCGCCAGCTGATCCTTCCGGAATTGGGAGTAGACGGTCAGCGTCGACTCCGAGCTGCAAGCGTTCTCATAGTGGGAGCCGGCGGATTGGGATCGCCGGCGGCCCTGTACCTCGCCGCCGCTGGTATTGGCCGGATTGGAATCGTCGATGCTGACGTGGTCGAGGTGTCGAATCTCCACCGGCAGATCCTGCACGATACTCCGTCTATCGGAGAGCAGAAAACCACCTCTGCAGCGGCACGGATTCGGGCGCTGAATCCGGAAGTCGAGGTCGTCGAAATCCCTCTGCGACTGGATGCTTCGAGTGCACTTGAGACCCTGAGAGGCTGGGATGTCGTCGTCGACGGAAGCGATAATTTCCCGACTCGATATCTGCTCAACGATTCATGCGTACTCCTCAACATTCCACTGGTATACGGAGCCATTCACCGGTTCGACGGCCAGGCATCCGTTTTCGCGGCAGAGGGTGGACCGTGCTACCGCTGCCTGTTCCGGGATCCACCGCCCCCGGGCTTTGCGCCGAGTTGTGCGGAAGCCGGCGTACTGGGCGCATTACCCGGCATTGTAGGATCGATTCAGGCCACCGAGACGATCAAGTTGATTGCCGGAATCGGACGCCCGCTGATCGGACGATTGCTACTGATCGAGGCACTCAGCGGCGACTACCGTTGTATCGAAATCCGCCGAGATCCGGATTGCGTGATCTGTGGTGACGATCCGGAAATTACCGGGCTCGTTGACTACGAGGCACTCTGTGGCGATTCGGACGAAGGCAGTGTCGAGTCGAGCCCATTTCTGATTCCCCCCGGTTTCAGACTGCCGGTACCACTTCCGGAACTCGACGTCCTGGAGCTGAAAGAAATGCTGGACGCTGGCAAGAATCTGACCCTCGTGGACGTCCGCGAATTGGCGGAACACGCGATGTCAAACCTCACCGATCTCGGAGCCGTGTCGTTGCCGATGGAAGAACTGGAGCGCCGGCTCGATGAGATCGACCTTGAGACGGTCACGGTCATTTTCTGTCGCACAGGCCGACGTTCCATGCAGGCCGTCGAATTCCTTCACAGTCGGGGATATGTGCGAACTCTGAACTTGACCGGAGGAATCAACGGTTGGGCGCAGCATGTGAATCCAAGCCTGCCGATTTACTGACCTGCCGTCGGCCTGACGCGGTTCAGGAATTGTTTAGATATTGCTCAAATGCGGATCTGGCGAACATCACGAACGCCGGGGATTCCCTGTAGGCGCTTCAGCTGATCAACGGACAGCTCTGCATCGAGACTGATCACACCGAGGGCATTGCCCGTTTCACGGTCCCGCGATTGGTGGAATTCGGCAATATTCACCCCGGCCTCGGCGAGGATCATGCCGAGACTCCCGATTACACCGGGAACGTCAGCATTGGCCACGAACAGCAGGGTTCCCACTGGGGTGACCTCCACCCGGTATGAATCGATCCGCAGCAGCCGAGGCTCGCCACGATTCGTAAGTTTTCCGGCAACCTGTCGAGACTCTGCCCCCGTAACAGCGGTAATCTCGATCCAGTCCTTGCCCCGGCCCTCCGGGCGAACTCGGGATCGCCGTACCTCAATCCCCCGCTCTTCTCCGAGCACCAGCGCATTAATGACGTTGAGCGGTCCAGCCAGGCGGTTGGTCAGATATCCCTCTACCGCTGCCGATGCGACCAGTTGGAGAAGCGCGCCCGGTGGTCCCGTGTAACGAACCGAAATCGTTTCCGTCGCCCCTCCGGTAAGCTCGCCGAGCACGGTTCCCAGACGTCGGGCAAGATCCAGAACATTGCCTGCCCGGTCGGCATCCGCGGTGGGGACAGACGGTACGTTCACAGCGCTACGCAAGTCTCCTTGCAACAGGGCGTCCCGCACGGCATAAGCGATCTCGATCGCTACCTCCCGCTGGGCTTCAGGGGTGGAAGCCCCCAGGTGAGGTGTCATGACAAGATTCGGTGTATCCCGCAAAGGATGATCGGCTGGCAGAGGCTCCTGTTCGTAAACATCCAACGCGGCGCCACGGAGTGTGCCCTCGCGAAGGGCTGCTGCCAGCGCCGTTTCGTCGACTATGCCGCCTCTCGCAGCATTGATCAGGATCGCAGTCGGCCGCATTCGAGCGATTTCAGCGGCTCCGATCAGGCCCCGAGTCGAATCCCCAAGAGGTACGTGCAGGGTCACGAAATCCGATGTCTCCAGAAGCGACTCCAGCGGGAGTGCTTCGACACTCAGGTCCGCAGCGCGACGCTCCGTGAGGTAGGGATCCGTAACGACAACGCGCAGTCCGAATGCCTTTGCCCGACGAATCACTTCCGTGCCGATGCGACCCGCGCCAACCACACCGAGTGTCTTACCCGCCAGTTGTGCGCCGTTGATCGACTTCCGGTCCCAGCGTCCTTCACGCATTGAGGCCGCTGCCGCCGGAATTCCGCGTGCCGCAGACAAGAGCAGCGCAAACGCCAGTTCTGCCGTCGATACCGAATTTCCGGCCGGGGCATTCAGGATTGCGATTCCGCGCCGCGTGGCCGCTTCGAGATCGATATTGTCCAGGCCTACACCTGCCCGCCCGATCACCTCAAGCGAATCTGCATGCTCCAGCAATTCCGCATCGGCCATCGTGGCGCTCCGCACGATGAGCCCTGAACATCCGCCGAGGCCCGCGAGCAATTCGTCTCGCGACCGGCCGGAATAATCATCGACATGCAGGCCATCGGATTCATTCAGAATCGCAAGGCCTTCATCCGACAACGGATCGGCGAGAACGAGTCGTTTCTTAGTCATTTTCGGCTACTCCGATGGCTGCTGCTACAGCGTCGAGTACGACCTCGAGTTCGGCTTCGGTGTGATCGCCCATGTGTCCGATCCGAATGGCCGTGCTCTTGAGCTTTCCGTATCCCGTTGCGATCGTGATCCCCTCGTCGGCGAGGCGTTCCACGATAGCTGGTCCCGAGATCCCCTCAGGAAGTGAAATCGCCGTGACCGTCGGGGATCGAAATCCGGTCTGGGCCAGGATCTCAAACCGATCGCCCGAAGACTCAGCCAGATCTTCCGTCCATTCTGCTGTCCGCCGTGCCATTCGCTCGTGCCGTGCAAAACGTGCATCCAGCCCTTCATTGGTGATCCGTCGAAGCTGGTATTGGAGCGCGTAGATCAACGAAACGGCCGGCGTGTTGGTCGTGGAGTACTCGGAGGCTCGCCGGTCAAACTCGACCAGATCAAAGTAAAATCCCCGGTCCGGAATGGTCGCAGCACGCGCGAGTGCCCTGTCGGAAGCGGCGGCAAACGCAAGTCCGGGAGGCAACGCGAGAGCCTTCTGAGAACCGGTGAGCAAGAAATCCACTCCCCAGCGCTCAAACTCGATCTTCATTCCACCGACTGATGTGACGCCATCCACGGCAAGCAGCACATCGTCAAATTCTGATACAACGGCTGCCAGGTCAGCGACGGGATTCAAGACACCGGTCGAT
Source organism: Gemmatimonadota bacterium (assembly GCA_039656095.1). Lineage (GTDB taxonomy): Bacteria > Gemmatimonadota > Gemmatimonadetes > Palauibacterales > Palauibacteraceae > JARFPW01. The sequence goes on from JBDHMQ010000043.1 coordinate 9,184, forward strand.
GTCTCCGAATGAACCACGGTTACCAGATCGTAGCGATCGGGCGTCGCCAGGAGAGCATTCCGCAGTTGATCAGCGGTATTGGGCTGACCCCAGGGCACATCAAGTCGATCTGCTGGCCGCCCACACCGTTCTGCGATCGCATGGAACCGGGCGCCAAAGGCGCCATTAACGAGACACAGGACTCGTCGCCTGCTCAGGTTCTTGATCGCCGCTTCCATGAACCCGGTCGCCGAAGACGTGGAGACGTAGACAGGCCGATTCGCCCCAAACAGCAAACGAAGCGGCTGATCGACGGACTCCAGCAGATCGCGCATACCCGGTCCGCGATGCCCGATCATGGGACGCCCCATTTCATAGAGAACGTCCGAGTGCACTTCCGTAGGTCCGGGCAGAAAAAAGCGTCCGTAATCATCTTTTGAAGTCATGGGAAGCTAAGGTCTATCGGGCGCCGCCTGTGGGCAAGATGCTACAAGACTGTTGAACAAATGGCGCGGGCCGCGTTACGAGCGCCACAGGGCTG
>JBDHMQ010000044.1:0-9667 GCA_039656095.1 Gemmatimonadota bacterium
GGACAGATCGAGATTCCCGTGGCCCGTGTGCTTCCAACACCGAAAAGCCCTGGTACCATACTGAAACGCGCCCGTGCAACCCGACGGCATATACGTGTTGATAGCGACGATCCCCTCGCGCAGGGCCAGGGCACTGATGACGGGTTTCCACACAGAGCCTGGTGGGTACAGAGCCCCGGTCGCACGATTGAGCAGGGGCTGGTCCGGGTTATCACGAAGCAGCGCCCAGTCAGAATTCGATATTCCTCCGATGAACTTGTTCGGATCGTACGTGGGGTGGCTATACAGCAGCAGCACCTCTCCGTTGCGTGGATCGAACGCCACGACAGCACCCTTCATCGAATCGGGGAACATCTCATGGGTCAGCTGTTGGAGTGCCAGGTCGAGCGAGGTTTCCATGTCTGACCCGGGTACGGCCGGGATCGAAGAACGCGGGCCAAATTCACTCACGATAGAGCCGCGCGCATTCACTTCTACGAAATGGACGCCTGGAGTGCCGCCCAAGTCTGCCTCGTACTGTCGTTCAAGGCCCCCCTTCCCCACGGAGCGCCCCGGGACATACCCCTCGTATTCGCTGCGTTCAAGTTCGGCTTCACTGATCTCGCCTACGTATCCGATCATGTGTGCGATTGCCGCACCCGGCGGATAGCTACGACGCGGATGCATTTCGATAACCGCCGTGCGAAAATCGGGGCGACGTTGCTCAATCGCGGCAACTTGATGCGGTTCAAGGTCATCACGAACGATCACGGACGATGTCGGCCGCTGCCGGTATTGAACCACCAGGTCTTGAATCTCCTCTGCGGTCAAGTCGACGTGCGGAGCAAGACGTTCCAGAATCGCCCGTACCGAATCGACAGGCCCCGGTAAGACGGACAAGGAGTAACCCGGGATATTCTCTGCGAGGAGCAGACCGTTGCGATCGAGAACGGCACCCCGCGCCGCAGGGATCGTCAGGGCCCGCAGCCTATTCTCTTCAGACCGAAGCTGGTACTCCTGATTCCCGATTACCTGAAGCCGAAAAAAACTTACCAGTAGCAACCCAATGGCAAACCAAAGGAGCATGGTCGCACCGCGTGCACGATTGCTCCGGGCACGATTTGCCGCATCGTGTGAACCGACCGTCTCATGGAAGCCGGACCCACCGCCGGAAATCATGGACATGAGGTCACCCTACCTCAATGCCGACGAGGTAAGCGATTCAATCGTCGCACACACGATGGTTGTCACGACTGCAGTGACAAGTGCGGAACCCAAGGCCTCCAGGATTCCCGGGCTCGCTGTACCGAGTAGAGCCAGTGCTGTACGTGTCAGCCAGGTTCCTGCCAGGAGGTAAACGCCAACGAAGAACCGGGCGTCCGCAAACAGCAGATCGCGAGACCGGGCCGCAGCAAAGGCGATGATCAGCAGAATCAGGCCATAGGTACCCGGATTCTCGAGCGCCATGGCTGCATCGAGCACTCCCAGGCCAAATCCAAGAGCCGCCGCGTGGCCAGCTCGCAAACGAAGAGCGGCCAGTAACAGACCGCCGATCAGCAAGTCAGGTGCAGCACTGAACGTGGTGAGCGATGGTCGAAACAAGAAGTGAATCAAGAGGAGAATCACCACCGCCAGCGTGGCCACAATCACGTCCTGACGCTGTGGATCAGACGCTCTGCGGTTCATGGACCAGGCTCAGACACAAATACGGAATCCGTCACCAGACCCGGGAGCCATCCGAGTACCACGCTCTCCTGCCCCGGCCGAACCGATGGCTCGACCAGATAGGAGTGTGTCCAGCCGAGCTGTTCTTCAAATTCAGCCAGCACGGTGCCGACCGAGAGACCTCGTGGATAGATGCCTCCCAGGCCTGACGTGACGATAGGAGTCCCTGTCGGAACATCCGTCTGAAACGGTACTCCCTCCAGAAGCATCAATTGTTCGCCGTCGACTGTGACGAAAGGCCGAACTATTCCTGTAACGATGCCGTCCTCCGTTACAACGGCCGCGCGAAAATCTGGATTTGTCCAGTAGTCTCCAACTCCGGTGGAACCGGTAGTCGTGCGGACAACGCCAAGCAATCCAGCCGGCGTCGCAATGGCCAACGGAGTATCAAGTCCCTCAATCGCACTCGTGTTCAAGAGAAATCGACTGGATTCGCCACCGTAAGGACGACCGGGAATCAGCTCGGCGATGAAGTACGTACCAAATTCTCCGACCGGCAATTCCAACATGGAGCGCAGCCGTCGATTCTCCAGCTGAAGACTGCTGGACGCTTGAGCCTGCACCGCTAGAGAATCGCGCTCACGACCCAATTGCTCTACGTGAGAAACAAGACCGGCCCGAGCCCGGAATACATCATGGGTGGCAAGGAAGGGACGGAGCACGGTCGATCGCAATGCGCGAGTGACCGTCAGAGTGGATTCCGGCCCCAGACCCATAAGCACTAACGCACATCCGGCAAGCACGACTGTTACGACCAGGTCTCGGCGCTGCCCCCCCGGTCGGCCGATGGTCGTGTAGTGCACTCTAAAAGGCTGTTGAAGAAGTGGGGCGGCCGCGCGAGTAATGCTTGCGCGTGTTCAGAGCAGGATCGACGACGAGTTGTAGCAGCGCTACGGCGAGGAGGAGAGACGAACGATCAACCGCGCAATCACCACTCGCCCGAAGGGTTACGCCGGCACAGGACCGTCTCCTTCGTTGGCGCGCGTAACGTGGTTCGCCCCAGTTCTTCAACAGGCTTCTCTCTAAGTCCTCAGCACGCTCCGGAAGCGTGGCAGATCGTCGAGGATTCGACCGGCGCCCCGAACAACGCAGGTTAGTGGTTCCTCGTCGACGTGGATCGGTAGCCCCGTCTCTTCGCGAAGTAGACTGTCCAGTCCCCGGATCAACGACCCACCCCCGGTCATCACGATGCCCCGGTCTACGATGTCCGCTGCCAGCTCAGGTGGCGTAATCTCCAGGGCGCGCCGTACGGCACCCACGATCTGGTGAATTGGCTCGAGCATGCATTCCCGCACTTCTGCCGAGTTGACCCGCACGGTCTTGGGTATGCCCGAGACAAGGTCGCGACCCTTGACCGACATGTCCCGCTCGTCTTCCGTTGGAAAAGCCGACCCAATCTGGATCTTGATCGCTTCTGCAGTCGGTTCGCCGATCAGCAGATTGTAGTTCTTCCGGAGAAAGGAAACGATCGCGCTATCCAGTTCATCTCCGCCAACACGGATGGACGTTTCAGCCACGAGACCGGACAGCGCAATAACCGCAATCTCCGTGGTGCCACCACCGACATCGATGACCATGTTTCCGGTCGGGGTCTCCACGGGAAGGCCTACCCCGATCGCAGCCGCCATCGGCTCCGAAACCATGTAGACTTCCTTGGCGCCAGCAGCGTGGGCGCTCGAGCGAACAGCCCGCCGCTCAAGTTCCGTGATTCCAGACGGAACACCTACAACGACCCGCGGCCGGATCTTGAAAAACCTGCTGGAGGTTACCGACTTCAGAAAATAACGAAGCATGATCTCGGTGATGTCTACGTCCGCAATCACGCCGTCTTTCAACGGACGTACCGCTTCCACCCCATGGGGGGTACGGCCCAGCATTCGCTTTGCGTCCAGACCAATCCCGACCACGTGTCCGGTGGCTTTATCGATAGCCACAACAGAGGGCTCGTTGAGAACGATGCCTTCACCGCTCACGTAAACAAGCGTATTGGCCGTACCTAGGTCGACGCCGACATCATTAATCGGCAGGAAGCTAGCGTCGAATAGCCGTTTCCACATTCCGCGATTCCGTTGTTATTGTCGGTATCGAGAGGACCGTCTGCGGACGAAGACCCGTACAACAGCGCGACCTGGTAGCCGGGTGCTGACAGATACTCCGCAAGCTCCGGGCCGCTGCTGCGCGGAATCTAGACCACGCTCCGAACAGGCGAAAGCTACCGGAAGGACTGACCTGCGAACATCCCGGAAAGGAATCAAAATTCTACAGCACCTCATCCAGCGGAAGGCTGGGAAGGCCAAACGCCTCTCCAACCGCCTGGTATGTCAGCTGACCATCGACCGCGTTGAGCCCCAGCGCCAACGAGCCGTCCGTCCGACAGGCTTCTATCCAGCCAAGATTCGCCAGTGCCATGGCATAAGGGAATGTCGCATTCGTCAAAGCAAGCGTCGAGGTTCGCGGCACCGCACCCGGCATGTTCGCAACGCAGTAATGGATCACACCTTCCACTACATAGGTCGGGTCGGAATGCGTAGTCGGCTTGACCGTCTCGATACAACCACCCTGATCTACGGCTACATCCACCAGTACGGACCCGTCCTTCATCAGCTTCAGATCATCACGCAATACGAGACTGGGGGCCTTGGCCCCGGGCACAAGAACTGCACCGATAAGCAGGTCCGCACGGGCAATCTGCTCAAGAATATTATGCCGGTTGGAGTAATACGTATCCACGTTGGCTGGCATGACATCTGACAGGTAACGAAGGCGATCAAGGTTTATGTCGAGGATCGTGACATGCGCGCCGAAGCCCGCAGCGATCTTCGCCGCGTTCGTACCAACCACGCCGCCCCCGAGAATCACTACTTCAGCCGGAAGCACACCTGGAACTCCGCCAAGCAGACAGCCAAGCCCGCCATGGGCTTTCTCCAGGTAACGTGCACCCTCCTGCACGGCCATCCGGCCGGCAACCTCTGACATTGGTGTGAGAAGCGGCAGCTCGCCTGTCGGAATCTGAACAGTCTCATAGGCGACAGCCACGCACCGGCTGTCCAGTACCGCATGGGTCAGCTTTTCATCGGCTGCGAAATGAAAATAGGTGAAGATGATCTGTCCGTCCCGCATCCGGGAATACTCGATCTCGATCGGCTCCTTCACCTTCATGATCATCTCGGAACGCGTCCAGATTTCGTCCACATCAGCCACAACTTCCGCGCCCGCAGACCTGTACATGTCGTCCGAAAAACCACTGCCCAGGCCGGCGCCTTGCTGAATTATTACGCTATGACCACGTCCCGCAAGCGCCTGCGCTCCGGCCGGAACGAGGGAAACACGGTTCTCATTCGATTTGATCTCCTTCGGGACACCAACGATCATCGGTCAGGCTCCTTCTCATCGAAGAGATTATTCGGGGGACAACTCCAGAATCGCCAGTCTATCAGGATCGTACAACGATGCCGCTTCTGAGGCATCCGATTCCGTCACACTGTCAATCAGATCCATTACCTGGTCCAGGGACCGATAGGACTCGCCGGCCAGCGCCAGGGATGCGAGACGGTACATGCGTGAACCCGGTGATTCCAGCGACAGCACCACTTGTCCCTTGAGCTGCGTTCGCGTGGCTTCAAGCTCGTCACGTGTAAGTCCATGATCCGCCATCTTGCGGAACTCTGCCATCAGCGCTTCCCTTGCGCGATCTGCGGTTTCGGGGCGGGTACCGACGTAGGCACCAATGTGACCAGCCTTTAGATAAAATGCCCGGAATTCATATACGGCATAAGCAAGGCCCAGTTCTTCGCGTATGCGTTGGAAGAGCCGCGAACCCATACCGCCACCAAGCACCGTACCCACCAGAATCAGGGCATGGCGTAGCGGATCGTCGACCCTGACGCCGGCACCTCCCGCAACAATATGCGCCTGACGACCGAAGGGTCGTGAAACTTGTTGGAGCCCAGACCCCAGATCAACAGGAGCATCGATAGAACATCCATATGCCTCTGTCCCACCAGGCATCCGTTCCAGCACCTGTTCCAAAAATTCATCGTGGTCAAGGCGACCGGCCGCGGCGACTACGAGATTGGAAGGACTATACGTATTCGCGTGCAAGGTACGGAGTGCGTCGATATCCATCCCACTGACGCTCTCTCTGCTCCCGAGGATTGGCCGGCCATAAACATGTCCTGCATAAAGGAATTCGGCATGCAGATCGAATACCAGATCGTCTGGCGTGTCTTCTGATCGCGCGATTTCCTCGAGGACGACCTCTCTCTCCAGAGCGAGATCGGCAGCGTCCAACCTCGGATGGAATGCCAGGTCCGACAAGACATCTACTACGGTCGAAAGGTGCGTGTCTGGAACACGACCAAGAAATGCGGTGTGCTCGTGCGCGGTATAAGCGTCCAGACTTCCGCCGAGATCCTCGATATCCGATGCGATCTGCCGAGCCGTTCGCCGGGACGTACCCTTGAATACCATGTGCTCGAGCATATGTGCGGACCCGGACATCGCAGCTGGCTCGTGCGCCGATCCCGACCGGAACCAGAATCCAGCCGCTGCCGAACGCATGGACTCCATGCGTTCCGTCCAGACTTCAGCTCCGCTAGCCAATCGAGTACGGAACAGCCCTTTATCTAGTTCCTCCGTGATCGGACTCGCGACCTGAGGCACTTCAACGCAGACGGGCGGCGGCGTCCCCGCCCCCGCCCGTTCGTCTACGTGCATCTGTGGAAGACCTTCAGCTTTCGGCAAGGGCCCCCTGCTCCTCGATTGCCGCACGAATCGAAAGCTTCATCCGCCCCCGCTCGTCTACGGCTAGAAGCTTGACCTTAACGACATCACCTGTGCTGACGACATCCTCGGTCTTTTCGGTCCGGCCCTCCTCCAACTCGGAGATATGGCACAGTCCTTCGACCCCTGGAAGGATCTCGACAAACGCACCAAACGTCGTCGTATTCTTGATCACACCTTCGTAGATGCGCCCGATCTCCGGCTCTGCGGTAATTGCCTCGACCATTTCCCGTGCCCGACGACTTGCATCTCCGCCCACTGCCGAGATGGTAACCGTTCCGTCGTCCTCGACGTTGAGGGTAGCACCGGTTTCTTCCTGGATGGCGCGAATCGTCTTGCCCTTCGGTCCGATAAGATCACCAATTTTCTGGGTATTGATCTTGATCGAGATGATCTGCGGCGCCCACTCGGACATCTCCGTTGCCGGCTCAGACATCGTACCGGACATGACATCCAGTATGTGCAACCGACCCTTTCGCGCCCGCTCAAGCGCCTCGCGCATGGTGGCGATGTCAAGTCCGTCGATCTTGATGTCCATCTGGATTGCGGTGATCCCTTCCTTCGTCCCGGCGACCTTGAAGTCCATATCACCAAGGAAGTCTTCGACACCGAGAATGTCGGTCAGGATTGCAACTTCGTCTCCCTCTTTAATCAGACCCATCGCGATGCCCGCGCAGGCCGATCGCATGGGCACACCCGCATTCATCAGCGCCAGCGAGCCACCGCAGACGGAAGCCATCGAGCTTGAGCCGTTCGACTCAAGGATGTCCGAAACGATGCGGATCGTATAGGGGAAGTCTTCATAATCAGGCAACAGAGGCTGAAGTGATCTCTCTGCCAGCATCCCGTGGCCGACTTCACGCCGGCTGACTCCGCGGAAAGGCTTCGCCTCTCCGACGCAGAAGGGAGGAAAATTGTAATGTAGCATGAACGACTTGGACGTCTCCTCGACAGTATCAATCGAGTCGATCCGCTGCTCATCGCGAACACTACCGAGCGTAATCACGGCCAGTGCCTGGGTCTGTCCCCTGGTAAACAGCGCCGAGCCGTGAGCCCGAGGCAGCAACCCGACCTCGCAGTTGATGTCCCTGATGTCGTCCACGCCTCGCCCATCCGCCCGAACTCCGTCGTCTAGAACGCGGCGTCGCATCGTGGACTTCTCGATGTCCTTGAATACTCCCGAAAGGTGTCCGATGGCATCCGGGAACTGTTCGCCGAGCGTCTCGTTCAGACCAGCCTTTATAGTCGCCAGCACAGCTTCGCGCTCCGCCTTGTCGCCGATCTGATAGGCATCGCCGACGGGAGTCGTTGCTGCAGCCTGGACCGCTGAAGCAAATGCCGGGTCGATTTCGAGAGTCTCGAACTCAAACACTTCCGGCTTGCCACCTGCCAGGGCCACGAGCTCCATCTGGATATCGATCAACTCGCGAATCGCCTTGTGACCGACTTCGAGTGCCTCCAGAATGTCCGCTTCGGAGACCTCCACGGAAGCACCCTCGACCATGACAATGGACTCCTGGGTGCCCGCGATGACCATGTCGACATCTGAATAGTCGAGCTGCGAGAATGTCGGGTTAATCACCCACTCTCCATCAACTCGCCCGACCCTCACTCCGGCCACCGGACCATTCCATGGAATCGACGACAACATCAATGCTGTGGATGCTCCGAGCATTCCAAGGACGTCTGCATCGTTTTCCTGGTCAGCCGAAATGACGAAGCAGACAATCTGCGTTTCGTTTCGGTAGTCACCTGGAAACAGGGGCCTGAGAGGCCGATCGATCTGCCTGGCAGATACGGTCTCTTTGTCCGACGGGCGACCTTCACGCTTGATGAAACCGCCGGGAAATTTGCCGGCCGCGTAGCTCTTCGCACGGTACTCGACCGTCAGCGGAAAGAACGGCAGGTGTGTCCGCCTCCGTTGGGCGGTGGCCGTAACCAGAACGGCAGAGTCACCGTATGTAAGGAAAACTGCTGCATCAGCCTGGCGGGCCATGCGACCCGTTTCTAGGACTAGTGTGCGACCTGCGAATTGTTTCTCTATTCTGTGTACCATCTCTTCTTTTCCTCTTATCTTCTCAATGCGTCAGATCCGGGTGGGAGGCTTCCTGCGTCCTAGTGCCGGTACTGACAATACAGCAATCAGGCGGGCGCCTTCGTGCGCCGGCCCGATCACCAAGTTTGATTCAATCGTGCAATCCACCTATCGGCGCAGCCCGAGTTCCTTAATCAGGTTGCGATAGGCGTTGAGATCGGTCCGCCGAAGGTATTGGAGCAACCGACGACGCCGACCGACCATCTTCAGCAGTCCACGGCGCCCGTGGTGATCCTTCGAGTGTGTGCGGAAGTGCTCAGTAAGGTATTCGATGCGAGCGGTGAGCTGAGCGATCTGCACAGATTCCGAACCGCAGTCGGTCTCGTGCGTCCCAAATTTTTCAACAATTTCTAGCTTCTTCTGTGTTGCCAACCCCATGTACTGACCGTCTCCTCGCCACCGGGAAAGTTCGTGACCCGGCGTTTCTTTAGTTATCCATTAAAATCCAGCATTATAAAATAGTACCAGTCAGCGAGAGTGTAAACCCCGCCCCTCGAAGTATTCTCGAGCCCGATCTCTATCTCTCTGCATCTGGGCAATGAGTTCTGCTGTCGTGGCGAACGGCTCGACATCCCGCAGGCGCGCAAGAAACTCGACTTGCACATCCTGTCCATAAATGTCTCGATCAAAATCCAGCAGATATAGCTCTATCGACGGCGGTGACCCGGCGAATGTTGGACGTGGGCCGAGGTGCAGGAGACCCTGACGAATCTCTGTCTGGAGTGAGGCGCGTACCGCATATATGCCGGCTTTCGGCAACAGTTTTCTGCCGGCCGGTGCGCGGATGTTCGCCGTAGGAAAGCCCAGGCTCTTTCCTCGACCGAGTCCATGCACGATCGGTCCGCGGAACGAGTAGGGCCGACCCATCTGCCTCCACGCATCTTCCACGTCTCCTGCGGCAAGGCTCGAACGAATCGAGGTCGAAGAAACCGTACGCTCCCCTGCCGTAACCGCCGGCACAACATCGACCGCAAACCCAAGTTCCTTACCAAGGTGTCTTGCAGTATCAATCGAGCCAGATCTCGATCTGCCGAATCCGTGATCCCACCCAATCACCAACTCGGCTACCCGGAAGTGATCACACAG
>JBDHMQ010000045.1:0-11583 GCA_039656095.1 Gemmatimonadota bacterium
CCAGTTTTCAGGGATCTACGCGGCCAGGTCCGTTTGTTGTCGGCTCCGCCGTAAGATCCAATGTGACATTCGAATCGCTTGAATTGATCAAATCGATGCTGGAGTCCTACGGACCCACATTCGACATGGAGGACCTTGAGGCAACACAGGGATTCCTGCTGCGAGCGAACGCTCGTGCGTTCGAAACGGCCGGTGCGAAACTGGGGATCCTGGGTGACATGAGCGCCTTCGGGTTTCCTTCAGATTATGTTCTTGGTCGAGAGGCGATCGTTCGGGAGATGACTATCGAGCGCATAGGCGAATTGGCCGCACAGTACATTGACCCGGCGCAGATGATCTGGTTGGTCGTCGGTGATGCAGAAACGCAACTCTCCCGATTGGGAGATCTGGGGCTCGGGACTCCAACCGTCGTCGGACGCGACGGTCGAGTACCGGTCGCCTCGGTACAATAGCTAGACAGGCAACATACGAGAGAAGACCATGACTACTACGGGAATCATTACGATGATCGTCGTCCTGGCGTTCGTCTGGGGCGGTTTTGGAATGTTCGTTCTGAAGGCCGTGAACAAGGAACGGTCGCGCAGGATGAGCCCCCGGAGCGGAGGATCTCATGCTCTGGTAGCAATTCTCGGGATCGGGGCGCTTGTGGGCCTCGGAGCATGCGGCGACGGTTCCGCCGGGACCTCAGATGACCAGTCGAGCCCGGAACTGACGGAGGCGCAGGCCCGTACGGCGCAATTCTCTCCCGTCGATCTCTCGTTCGACGCATCCGTGCTCGATGATCGCCAGAAGCAGGTCGTGAGGCACCTTGTCGATGCTTCGCAGGAACTGGACATGGCGTTCCGACTGCAGAAGTGGGCGGGCCGGCCGCCTCCGGGCCCGATGCTCTGGCGACCCGGGAATACTACGAAATCATGTACGGTCCGTGGGATACCCTGAAGGAAGACGAACCGTTTCTCGATGTGGGCGTGAGGCCGCGCGGAGCCGGGTATTATCCTGAAGATCTGACCACCGAGGAATTTGAGACGTGGGTTTCTGAGCATCCGGAAGATGAAGAAGCTTTCCGGTCGTTGTACACGATCATCCGGCGGACGGATGATGGTCTGCGAGCAATTCCCTACGCTGAGGCGTTCCGGGAGCCTCTCGGCCGGGCATCGGCCAGCCTGGCAGAGGCAGCGAAGTTCGCGGACAACCCATCTCTCAAGCTGTTCCTGGAGCTCCGGTCCGAGAGCCTGCTGACCGACGAGTACTACGACAGCGAAGTCGCGTGGATGAGGCTCACCGATAACCTGATCGATCCGACGATCGGCCCGTACGAGGTGTACGAAGATCAGCTGTTCGGCTACAAGACGGCCTTCGAGTCGTTTCTGGGACTCAAGGATCCGGGGGCAAGCGAACAGCTGGCCAGTCTCGCCTCGCACCTGCCCGATCTCGAGGCTGCCCTGCCGATCGCCGAGGAGCACAAGTACCTCGATCGCCCGTTCACGTCACCGATCTCGGTCGTAGACCTGATCTACGCGGCGGGCGATGCCAGCCAGGGCGTGCAGACCATCGCGTTCAATCTTCCCAATGACCCGCGTATCCGGGAAAACGAGGGTTCCAAGAAGGTCATGCTCCGAAACGTGATTCAGGCGAAATTCGACAGGATCCTCAAGCCGATCGCGGCGACCGTTCTGGTACCGGAGCAGGCGGAGCGAATCGGGTTTGACGCCTACTTCACGCGTGTTCTGATGCACGAATTGTCGCACGGACTGGGACCGGACTATGTGACGGGCAAGCCGGATCTCACCGTCGGCCAGGGCCTGCGAGACCGCTACTCGGCGATAGAAGAGGCCAAGGCCGACGCGACCGGAACGCACAGTCTGAGGATTCTGACAGAGCGCGGAGTTTATGACCAGGCGTTCCAGGAAGAGGTGTACATCGACCACGTGGCCGACATGTTCCGATGCGTTCGCTTCGGTTCGACAGAAGCGCACGGACTCGGATGCCTCACGCAGTTCAACTATATGCGCGAGCACGGAGCGATCGACTATGCCGAAGATACCGGACTGTTCAGCGCAAATCTCGAGCGGATGCCAGAAGTCATGGCCAATCTCGCGGCCGTCTACCTGACGATTGAGGCTACGGGTGATTATGACGGGGCGAGCGAGTTTCTCCGAGTTTCTCGAGTCCTACGGGGTGATGTCGCATGAAATGCGCGATGCCCTGGATCGGCTGGACGGTGTCGTTCCCGTTGATCTGAGGCCTGCCTATGCGGTGAATGAAATGATTGCGGAGTGGGTGCAGTGAATCGATATCTCACGCGGGTAGGAATCATCGCGATCCTTGCCGTTGGCGCATGCGACACGTCGGCGATGGATTCTGGGTCGGACCCTGGCGTCCCGGTCCCCGCCGCGGCACTTGAAGCGATGACCACCGAGGGCCTGGCAGCTTCCGTCCAGGTCCTCGCCCACGATTCGCTCGAGGGGCGAGCGCCTGGCACCGCAGGTGAGGATCGAACAATCCGTTTCCTGACGAACGAATTCGAGCAACTCGGACTGGTTCCAGGCAACGGAGACAGCTGGACGCAGGACGTCCCTCTCGTTTCGATCAATCCCAACGCGGACATGGTGCTGGAGATTTCTGGGGACGAAGAATCGGAGACGCTCCTATACAAGACTGACTTCGTCGCCACGACCGAACGCGTCGTGGATTCGATCAGTCTCGACGACTCGGAGCTTGTATTCGTCGGATACGGGATCGTCGCGCCAGAGTACGGCTGGAACGATTACGACGGGCTCGACGCGGTCGGAAAAACGGTGGTTATCCTCGTCAACGATCCGGGGTACACGTTGGAGGATCCTGCGGTATTCAATGGCCGAACCATGACGTATTACGGGCGCTGGACGTACAAGTACGAGGAGGCGGCACGGCAAGGCGCGGCCGGCGCATTGATCGTCCATCGTACGGGCCCTGCGGGCTATCCATGGGGGGTAGTAGAAAATGGCTGGTCAGGTCCGCAGTTCGGTCTGGCGGATCCGGGAGACGATCCGAAGGTGAAGGTCGGTGGCTGGATCACCGAAGACCAGGCACGGGCCATGTTCGCTCGGGCCGGGCAGGACTTCGACGAGATGGATCGGTCAGCCGTGTCTGCGGACTTTGTACCGATCCCCCTGGGGCTCACCGCATCTGTGGAGATCCGCAACGACGTCACTTCGTCATTCTCTCGCAACTTCCTCGCGGTGTTGCCCGGTGTTGAACGCCCGGACGAATACGTGATCTACACGGCTCACTACGATCACTTCGGTACCGACCCCACTGCTGACGGCGATGACAAGATCTACAACGGTGCTCGCGACAACGCTTCTGGAACTGCAGGTCTTCTGGAGGTCGCACGCGCGTTCACATCTGCTCCCAAAAAATCTGCCCGCTCCGTCATGTTCCTGGCCGTAACGGCAGAGGAGCAAGGGCTACTGGGGTCGAAGTTCTATGCGGCCCATCCTGTTGTCCCACTCAATCACACTGCCGCCAACATCAATATGGATGGCCTGATCACGTGGGGCATGACGAACGACATCACGGTCGTCGGTCTGGGCAACTCGGAGCTCGACGACTACGTCGAGGCAGCCGCGTCCGCACAGGGCCGAGTCGTGAAGCCCGACGCGGAACCCGAGAAGGGTTTCTACTATCGGTCGGATCACTTCGAATTCGCCAAGCAAGGCGTGCCGGCCCTGTACACGGACCCTGGAATTGACATGGTCGATGGCGGCGAGGATCGCGGCCGCGCCGAGCTGGACAGCTGGACCGAGGAAAGATACCACCAACCGAGCGACGAATACGATGAGACCTGGGACCTGTCCGGCGCGGTTCAGGATCTGCAGATGTTCTTCACGGTCGGCTGGCGAATCGCAAACGAAGATAGCTGGCCGAATTGGCGCGAAGGAAATGAATTCCGGGCAGCCCGCGACGCGATGATGGCCGGCAGCGACTGACTGTCATGTACGGGGCATCATTCGTCGTTCGCCCGGCACTAGGCATGGTCACTGCCATCGCTTTCCTTATCTCTGCAGCATCTGTCGTCAGTGCGCAGGAAGAAGTTGTCGATCGGCAGGCACCCGGCATCTATCTGATGATCAGCGGCCTGGAGGGTGAGGCAGAGAACGAAGATCCCCCTGCCTGGATCGATGTGCTGTCACTCGAGTGGGGTGCGGCCGAAAGCAACACGACGGCGACGAAGACGCCGCGACGATGTGCCGGATTTCGGGCAGGGTCAGTGGCGGTTGGAGACCTGATGATTACCAGGGTTCACGATGCCGCGTCCTCCACTCTCGCCCGCGCCTGTGCAGAAGGAACGCACTTTCCGAACGTGGTTGTAGAGATAACCACCGGTCGGCCCGACGGTGGCCGGTACATTAGGTATGACATGCAGAATGTCATGATCACCGGTTACCAGGTCGCTGTCTCGGGAGATCGCGAGATTGAGTGGTTCAGATTCGATTTTGCAAAGGTGGTATCTGAAGCGATCCCGGCCACCCAGCGAGGCAAGCTAGACGCCGCCTGGGATGTGGAGAACAGCGAGCCGTAAGCGAATCCGTGGCCGTCGGGGATTGACCGACAGAAGTAGTTCTGCATGATCCCGTGATGGGTATTGCCGGGGGTGGACCGAATTCCGAGCTTTCTGCGCGGGCTCGGTCCACCCCTCGGTACCTGGAGGTCATATGCGTGTTGTCTTGTTGCTCGCCGCAGCTCTGTTTGTCCAGCCACAGCCAACAGCCGGTCCCCAGCATGATGACTATCCGAGACGGGTGGGGATCGACGTCGAGAATTACCGATTCGAGCTCTCACTGACAGATGCTCACGACTCGATCACCGGCCGTACCGTCGTGTCTGTTCGTTTCACGATCAGTGGAGTCACCGAACTGCTACTTGACCTGGCAAACGTCAACGAAGACGGACAGGGCATGACTGTTCACTCCGTCACGGCCAAGGGCGCCGCTCTGCGATACGAGCATGACTCAGATCTACTGACGCTGGTGCTGCCGGAGCCGGGGCGGGCCGGAGACCTTCTTGATGTGGTCATCGAGTACGGTGGAAAACCCGAGTCAGGTCTTCGCATTGGGCCGAACAAGTACGGGGATCGCACGTTCTTCAGCGACAATTGGCCAAACCGTGCGAGAAGTTGGCTCCCAACCGTCGACCACCCCTACGACAAGGCTACCAACGAATTCGTCGTGACCGCCCCAGCCCACTACCAGGTCGTGTCCAACGGAACGCTCATCGAAGTGACCGACGGTGGTGACGGGACCCGACTGAGCCACTGGAGGCAGTCGGTGCCTATTGCAACGTGGCTCTATGTGCTCGGGGTTGCACGGTTCGCCGTTCAGCATGTCGACGACTTCGAGGGACGACCGATTCAGACGTGGGTATACCAGCAGGACCGAGACGCTGGCTTCCATGACTTTTCGGAACCCACAAGGCAGGTAATGGAGTTCTACTCGAACCACGTCGGACCCTATGCCTACGAGAAGCTGGCCAACATCACCTCTCCCGCCACCGGCGGCGGTATGGAGGCTGCTTCCGCGATCATGTATGGAGAGAACCTCGTTACAGGTGACCGCAGCGTTCGACTCAGGAATGTGGTCATCCACGAGATTGCGCATCAGTGGTTCGGCAACGCAGTCACGGAATCGGACTGGGATGACGTCTGGCTCAGCGAGGGATTTGCAACCTACTTCACGCTGCTGTTTATCGAGCACGCCTACGGCCGTGATGAGTTCGTCGCGGGTTTGAAAAGGTCGGCGGTCCGTGTCTACCGTCAGTACGACGACGACCCTGGATACCGGATCGTCCACGACGATCTGGACGACATGACGCGCGTCACGAGCAGTGCGACGTACCAGAAGGGATCATGGGTGCTGCACATGCTCCGGAGCCGAATGGGCGACGAGGCATTCTGGTCGGGAATCCGGCTGTATTACGGACGTTATATGAACGCAAATGCGTCGACAACCGATTTCCGGGAAGCGATGGAACAGGCTTCGGGACTCGATCTCGAACTTTTCTTCGAGCAATGGCTCTATAGCGGCGGCAACCCACATTTGGAAGGCTGGTGGGAATACGATCCAACGGAGCGCGTCATTCGTGTAGAACTCAATCAGACCCACCCAGTCGGGCCCACATATGAACTACCGCTGGAATTGGGGATCCATTTTGACGGCGAGACGCTCCCGGCTGCCGTGGAGACCATCGATCTGGACCAGCGGTCTCATCGCTTCGTAGTGCCTGTCGCAGCGGAGCCTTCGGACATCACCCTCGACCCGGGAACGAAGACGTTGCTCCAGGCAAACTTCGGTCCACGTGGCCGGTGAACCATTGCCCGTGCCCATCCTGAGGTGGAGTTTCACGGAAGTCGGAACCGCACACCGGGCTGTCCCGTAGCGGCCGAGAGTGCACCCTTTACTCGAGGAGGCTCGCGTGTCCAGTCAAATTGGTATCCCACTCATCCGCCGGGCAGTGCTCGGCATTCCCGCCGTCCTGCTGTTTCTTATTCCCGCTTCCACCGCCGCTGCGCAGGACGGCGATCCGGATCAACCGATGATAGTGGGAATGGTCCCAGGCCCAGTGGCCGCAGTAGACATGTTTCTCAAAATCGATGGCATCGACGGCGAGTCTGTCGATGAGGCACACTCCGACTGGATCGAAGTACAGGCTATCACCTGGGGCCCGACGGGCTCTCCCGTTCGTGCAACCACAGCCGTGCGACAGCGTGGCACCGAGCGGAAGCGTCCGGGCAGGGTAAAATACGGTGACATCACACTCAAAAAGGGCTACGACGCCTCGTCTGCGAATCTGGTCGAAGCCTGCGCCAACGGGAAGCACATTGCGAATCTTGTCCTGGAATGGACTACGACAGACACCGATGGCAGCAGGTATATGAGGATTCAGCTTCAGGACGTCACCATTTCCAGCTACCGCATCGATGCTACCGGAGGCGATCGGCCAACAGAGTCGATCACGCTCAACTACGCGGAGATCAAGACGTCATACATTTCGCAGGAACAGCGAGGAAAATTCGAGGGAGGCAACATCAAAGCAGAGGCAGTCGAGAGATAGTCGCAAGGCGGGGGCCGAACAATTCCGTTCGCGCCCCCTGCCATTCCAGCCGGACGGAGTCGCCCACTACATCGTCCAGGTGCCTTCCCAACGGACGACGAAGCGGCCGTCCGGGTCGGCAGCAACGGCTTCAGAGGTGCCGCCGCCTGTGATGCGCTCGAATTTGCCCGTCCCGCCCATGATTCCCCACTCACTCCCGGATGGAGAATTCCAGTACCAGATCCAGTACATGTCACCATCGGCGTCTCGAGTGGCACAGTAGCCACTTCCTCTTTCGAGGGTGCCGTCTGCAGCAACGAGGTTCGTGCCTGCACAGTCCTGAGCCATCAGATGGAACGGATTCGACGGATCATCAGTCATCACGTAACCGTCAAGGGTCTGGTCCACGCGAGTGCGTCCCTCTCCCAGCGCAGTCGTCGTCGCGCCTGTCTGCATGTAGGCAGCATAGCCTTCCGCGCTCATTTCCTGGGCCGAGGCGTCAGCCGTCAAGAAGAACATCCCAGTGAGAAACACTGCTAAAGTTAGAGCAATACGCTTCATCTTGAGCCTCCTGCGGGGTAGTGAGGGTCTGTTGGACCAACCATCGTAGACCTTGAAGTGAGGTCGAGGCAACAAACCCTGGAGTGCGTGAGAATCACCGTGACAGGTGCGCGCCCTGTTCGCCCGCCGTAGCTTCCCGCCCAATGCCACGGCGTGATGACCTTTCTTCGATTCTTCTGATCGGCTCCGGTCCGATTATCATAGGCCAGGCCTGTGAGTTCGATTATTCGGGCACGCAGGCCTGTCGCGCACTGCGTGAGGAGGGCTACCGGGTCATCCTGGTAAACTCCAATCCCGCCACGATCATGACGGACCCCGACATCGCGGACGCCACGTACATCGAGCCGCTTACGCCTGAGTGGGTCGAGCGGGTAATCGAGAAGGAGCGCCCCGACGCACTGCTTCCAACGATGGGCGGCCAGACTGCCCTCAACATCGCGCTGGCCCTGGCAGACAGCGGAGTGCTCGAGAAGTACGGCGTCGAGTTGATCGGTGCCGATACGAGGGCGATCCAGATGGCCGAAGACCGGGAGAAGTTCGCCGCGGCAATGGAGCGCATTGGCCTGGCCGTTCCGCACGGAGGCTTCGCGAGCACTGTAGACGAAGCACAGGTCATTGCAGAGGAAGTCGGCTATCCGGCGATCATCCGACCGTCCTTTACGCTTGGCGGCACTGGCGGCGGTATTGCCTGGAATGCCGAAGAATTTGAGACGAAAGTGCGTCGCGGCCTTGAGCTGTCACCGATTTCAGAAATCTTGATCGACCGCAGTGTAATCGGATGGAGAGAGTTCGAACTCGAGTTGATGAGGGACGGCGCCGACAATGTAGTTGTCGTATGCTCGATCGAAAATTTCGATCCGATGGGGGTCCACACGGGTGACTCCATCACCGTCGCTCCTGCGATGACGTTGTCGGACCACGAGTACCAGGAACTCCGCAACGCAGCGCTCGCGATCATCCGGGAGATCGGTGTGGAGGCGGGTGGGTGCAACATCCAATTCGCGGTGAGTCCCAAGGACGGTGAGATCCTGGTCATCGAAATGAATCCGAGGGTTTCGCGAAGCTCAGCGCTCGCCTCGAAAGCAACCGGCTTCCCTATCGCTCGAATCGGAGCCAAGCTCGCCGTTGGATACCGGCTGGATGAGATCGAAAACGCCATCACGAAGGTGACGCAATCCTGCTTTGAGCCAGTTCTGGATTACGTGGTCGTCAAGATTCCCCGGTTTACGTTTGAGAAATTTCCCCGCGCGGACGCGACACTGGGCATCCAGATGAAGGCGGTCGGTGAGGTAATGGCGATCGGCCGTACGTTCCAGCAGGCCTGGCTCAAGGGATTTCGGGCCCTTGAGAATGATCGCGTCGGCTGGGTACCCGCAGATGACCCATCTGACGACCGGTTGCGGGACGAGGATCTCGACTCTATCCGGGCGGCGCTGCGCACACCAACCCCCGAGCGCGCATTCCAGATTTACCGTGCCCTCGCCGGCGGAATCTCGGCCGAAGAAATCGCTGACATCACGCACATCGACAGGTGGTTCCTCGATGAGTTGGCTGATATCGTCGCGTCGGCCGGGCAGCTAAAAGATGCGAGCGAACTGACGCCCGGCCTGCTTCACGCGGCGAAACGTCTTGGGTTTGGCGACGGCGAGCTCGCCCGTCTGAGAGAGTGTACCGAGGCAAACATCCGGACGATGCGTCATGACCACGACATCCGCCCGGTGTTCAAGACCGTGGATACCTGTGCCGGAGAGTTTCCCGCCGCGACTCCGTACCTGTACTCCACATACGAGTCGGAGAACGAGTCGATTCGTACCGATCGCAAGAAGGTTGTGATTCTCGGCAGCGGTCCTAACCGAATCGGCCAGGGCGTTGAGTTCGACTACTGCTGTGTGTCCGCAGCAATCGCGCTTCGCGAGGTCGGAGTCGAGACGATCATGGTGAACTCGAATCCCGAAACTGTCTCGACAGACTTTGATATCTCCGACAAGCTCTACTTTGAGCCGCTCACCCTGGAGGATGTGCTCGAGATTGTTCAGCATGAACAACCAGACGGCGTAATCGTCCAGATGGGCGGGCAGACCCCCCTGCGCCTTGCAAGAAGTCTAGAAGATCTCGGCGTGCCGATCCTCGGTACTAGCGTCGATGCGATCGACGAGGCGGAGGACAGGGAGCGATTCGATAGCCTGTGTCGCGAACTGGGTATTCCTGCGCCGGAAGGGGGCACCGCCACCCACCTCGACTATGCTCTCGAGATCGCGGACCGGATCGGCTATCCGGTGCTCGTCCGCCCGAGCTATGTCCTCGGGGGCCGTGCAATGGAAATCGTCTACGATCCCACCATGCTCCGCGAGTACTTTGCCAAGGCCCTTCGTGCGTCACCGGAACACCCGGTCCTGCTCGACCGATTTCTCGAGGACGCGTTCGAGGCCGATGTGGATGCAGTCAGTGACGGGTCCCGCGTCCTGATCGGCGGCGTGATGCAGCACATTGAGGAGGCGGGAATTCACTCTGGCGATTCCGCCTGTGTTCTGCCGCCGTATTTGCTTGAAGACGCCCAGATCGAAGAAATGAAGCGCTGGACACGCGCTTTTGCCAAACGACTCGACGTACGCGGGCTGATCAACGTGCAGTTCGCGGTGCATGACGGGCGCACCTATGTCATCGAAGTGAATCCTCGGGCGAGTCGAACCGTGCCTTTTGTCAGTAAGGCGACTGGAATTCCGCTGGCGCGTATCGCGGCACGCACCCTGATGGGTGAGACACTGGACGACCTCGGGATGCCCGACGATCTCCAGGTGCAAGAGGTTGCAGTAAAAGAGGCGGTATTCCCGTTCAACAAGATCCCGGATGCCGATCCCCTTCTCGGGCCTGAAATGCGCTCGACGGGCGAGGTCATGGGCCATGCGGACAGCTTCGGACTGGCGTTTGCGAAGGCGCAAATCGCCGCCGACGGGTCGCTACCTCTCGAGGGGACGGTCGTCGTAACCGTACACGATCGAGACAAACCCAAGGTGACGCCCATCATCCGCCGCCTGCACGAACTCGGTTTCGATATTCGAGCTACGGCCGGTACGGCGAAATATCTCCGAAGCCGAGGTGTGCCGTGTGAGACAGTCTTGAAAGTCCACGAAGGCCGCCCTCATATCATCGACTTACTGTTATCAGGCAAGATTCAGCTGCTGGTTAATACGCCGCTCGGTAAGCACGCTCAGCAGGACGACTACATGATTCGGCGGACTGCTATTGCGCGCGGAATTCCATATACGACCACATTGTCTGCTGCATCGGCAGCATCTGACGCAATCATTGCTTTACGAAGCAGGCGGCTCACGGTCACGAGTATCCAGGAGCGCTCAGCAGGTTTGGAAGCGAAGAATCGGGTGCCTTCTCGCACGTCTCTTGCGGCCGATTTGGCCGGCTGAAAACTGATCGGCCGAGAGTGCCGAAAATGCCCAGACATTGATTTTGTAGCAGAATCTTGATAATCATGGGGAGATGTAGCGGCATCGGAACCTAGATCACGTCGGGTACCGCGTGCCTCCAACTCAAACGGAGGAAAGAAGATGACGAAGTTTCGTGCCGCATGGCTGGTGCCGGCGATAATCGTGTTCGCTGCTGCTTGTTCAGCCGGCGAATCCACGGCTGACGCGGCTGACGATGCCGCAAATCCCTGTGCCGTAGAAGCAGCAAATCCGTGTGCGAACCCATGCGCCGCCGAGATGGACGGCGACGCGGAGAATCCATGTGCCGCCGAGATGGACGGCGACGCGGAGAATCCGTGTGCCACCGAGATGGACGGCGACGCGGAGAATCCGTGTGCCGCCGAGATGGATGGCACCGAAGAGTAAGCAACTGGTTCAGTTGATGGATCGGCTCTCTTGAGTCGATCGAGCGTGGAAGCCCGGCCCCTGGCGGTCGGGCTTTTTCGCATCCTGGGAGCATCGTTGGCTC
>JBDHMQ010000046.1:0-9454 GCA_039656095.1 Gemmatimonadota bacterium
AAGCACCAATCCTGTCAGATCTATCATCTTTTTACGCTTGGCTCGCTTACTTGCTGTAAAGCTCGACGATCAACTGTTCTTGAACGGCGAGCGGGATATCAGCTCGGGACGGTCGTTCCAATACCCGGCCCGTCATATTTTCATAATCGACACCCAGCCATGACAGGGTATCTTTTCCCTTACGGTACTCGACGGCCTCGATGACTAAGGGCATTCCCTGTGCTTTAGGCGAAACGGAAATCTCCTGGCCCGCACTCACCATGTAGCTGGGCACATCCACCGTTGCACCGTTGACCCGGACGTGGCGATGCCGGACAAGCTGGCGGGCGGACTTCCGCGACGCCGTAAAGCCCATGCGGTAGACCAGATTGTCGAGGCGCGACTCCAGGGAGACCAACAGGTTTTCACCGGTGATTCCCTTTACACGAGCCGCTTTCTGAAACAGCGACCTGAACTGCTTCTCGCCAACTCCGTAGATGCGCTTCACCTTTTGCTTCTCGCGAAGCTGAAGGGCATACTCGGAAGACCGGCGCCTGCGCCGACTATTCCCGTGCATCCCTGGCGGATAACCTTTCCGCTCAATCGCGCATTTTTCAGTAAAGCAGCGCTTTCCCTTTAGAAAGAGCTTCTCGCCTTCCCGTCGACACTGCCGACAGACGGGTCCCGTATAACGTGCCATTTAGTCTTGATTCTCCTGTGCGTACAGCATGCGCGCCTAAACGCGGCGTTTCTTGGGCGGCCGACACCCGTTGTGCGGGATCGGGGTTACGTCGCGAATGGACCGAATTGTCAAGCCAGCCGTCTGTAGGGCCTGGATTGCCGATTCCCGGCCTGAACCCGGCCCTTGCACACGAACGTGAACACGGCGCATACCAGCTGAGAACGCATCTCGGCCAGCACTTTCTGCTGCGATGGTTGCGGCAAACGGAGTCGACTTCTTCGAGCCTTTGAACCCCGCCGTGCCGGCACTAGCCCACGCGACAGTACCGCCGGTCATGTCGGTCATGGTGATGATTGTGTTGTTGAACGTGGCCTTGATATGGGCCATGCCCTCGGAGTCGACAACTTTCTTGCGACGTCCGCTTCTCGGCTTCGCCATCTTTGTCTCGCTTCTCTACTTCCTCGGTGCCTTCTTCTTGCCCGCGACGGCGCGTCTCGGACCTTTCCGAGTTCGCGCGTTCGTATGTGTCCGCTGCCCCCGAACGGGCAGACCCCGACGGTGTCTCAGGCCGCGATAGCAGCCGATATCCATCAGACGTTTGATGTTCATCGAGGTCTCGGTACGTAGTGTCCCCTCAACCTTGTATCGGTTATCGATAACCCGACGGAGCTTGTTGACGTCGTCGTCCGTCAGATCCTGCACACGAGTGTCGGGATCGACGGCCGTGTCTGCCAGGATCGCTCGGGCCGATGAACGGCCAATTCCGTAAATGTATGTCAGCGCGATTTCCACGCGCTTCGCGCGGGGTAAATCAACCCCTGCAATTCTGGCCATGTTCTAGCCCTGCCTCTGCTTATGCTTCGGATTGCGACTGCAGATTACCCGCACAACACCACGGCGCCGAACAATCTTGCAATGCTCACACATCCGCTTCACGCTGGAACGCACCTTCATACTATCCTCGTCACCATTGTCTATTCGCCAAAGAGCTATCTAACATAGCTCCTAGCACGGATGAATTCAATCGGCCTACTTGAACCGATATGTAATGCGACCCTTCGTCAGGTCGTACGGCGACATCTCCACGGTCACCTGGTCACCGGGCAGGATCCTGATGTAGTGCATTCGGATCTTGCCGGAAACGTGACAGATGATCTCATGACCATTCTCCAGTTTCACCCTGAACATCGCGTTTGGTAGAGCCTCGATGACCTCTCCGGCCATTTGAATCGGTTCTTCCTTCGCCACGTCGTCTCTCCTTGCAATCAGGCCCCAGTCACGAAGCCATTGGGTCCTGTCAGACGCCAACTCGTGATCGGGACACCGTGAGGATCCTGGGACCCCCGGTAGTCACCGCTACAGTATGCTCAAAATGCGCGGACAATCGCTCGTCGGCGGTGACAACTGTCCAGCCGTCATCCAATGTTCGAATCTCTCGCGTTCCGAGATTGACCATCGGCTCAATCGCAATCACCAACCCGGCCTCGAGGGTCAGTCCGGTCCCGACTCGGCCATAGTTTGGCACCTGTGGTTCTTCGTGTGGCGCATGGCCGACTCCGTGCCCCACAAGTTCACGAACAATGCCAAATCCCTCTCGCTCAACCACTTCCTGAATGGCCGCGCCTACATCACCTATCGTGGCACCGACGAGAGCTGCATCAATCCCCGCGTGCAACGCTCTATCCGTCGTCTCAAGCAACTTCGCCGTCGCCGGCTCAGGATCACCGATCGACACGGTCAGAGCCGCGTCCGCGTACAATCCATCGAGCCGCACACCAACGTCGACGCTGAGCAAGTCTCCCAGCTCCATCACTCGTCGATCGGACGGTATCCCGTGGACCACTTCGTGATTCACACTCGTACACAGCGTTCCTGGAAAATCGTATAGCCCCTTGAACGCGGGCGTCGCTCCATCATGCGACCGGATAAACGCCTCTGCCCTGCGATCCAATTCTCCAGTGCTGATCCCCGGCCGAACCAATTCGGCTACATGAGCCAGAGTGTCAGACACAATACTTCCTGCCCTGGCAATCGTCTCGATCTCGGACTCTGTCTTAAGCCGAATCATGAAGCCAGACCATCCAGGATTCCCTCCTGTACCTGCTCGATATCACGCGTACCGGGAATGTCTAGCACGACCGTAGACGACTCGCGATACCAACCGAGGACAGGCTCCGTTTGCTCACGATAGACTTCGAGCCTGCGTCGGACTGTTTCCGGCCGGTCATCAGGTCGTGTCAGCAGATGACCGCCGCAGTCCTCACACGATTCGGTGCCAGCCGCGGGCCGCATGATCGCCCCGCATTCCTCACACATCCTGCGACTCGAAAGCCGTCTCAAAATCTCTTCGTCGCCAACAGTAAGGTTGACCACAGCATCCAGCTGCTGCTCGGCACCCTCAAGCAGGTCCTGCAGGCCCTCGGCCTGCTCGACCGTGCGAGGAAATCCATCGAGCAAGTATCCGCCGGCCGCATCCGTCGACAACAACACTCTCGTCATGAGGCCGAGAATCACGTCGTCGGGCACAAGCTCACCGGAATCCATGTAGCCTTGAGCCTCCCGGCCAAGCTCGGAACCGTCACGCTGCGTCGCACGAAGGATGTCGCCCGTCGAGTACCGCGGTATGCCAAACCTGCTTGCCAGTAGCTCACCTTGCGTTCCCTTACCCGCCCCGGGTGGGCCCATCAGCACTAGCCGCAAGACCAGGTCACATGTACCGCTGACGGCCTCGGTACTTCACGCGACCCTTCTTCATGAATCCCTCATACTGCCTGAGCAGCAGATGCTGCTGCATCTGTTGTACGGTATCAAGCGCCACACCAACGACAATCAGCAGGGACGTGCCCCCGAAGAAGAACGTCTGAATATTGAAGGCGTCGAATATGAAGAACGGAAGAAGCGCAATCACCGCCAGGTAGACAGAGCCAGGAAGCGTGACACGCGTCAATACGCCGTCGATGTACTCGGCCGTTGAGGCGCCAGGTTTTACACCTGGAACGAACCCGCCCTGCTTTCTGAGGTTCTCCGCCAGTTCGATGGGGTCAAAGATGATCGCCGTGTAGACATAGGTGAACACGATGATCAGCAGCGCGTAGGTCGAGTAATACCAGGGTGAGCCAATCGCGAAGATCTGGCTCAAGTCGTACAGGAATCCGCTCATTCCACCAGCTGCTGCTCCCTGTCCACCCGTAAAGGTGTAGAGCGTGCCCGGGATGATGATGATCGCCTGCGCAAAGATGATCGGCATCACGCCCGCAGAGTTGATCCGAATCGGAATAAAGGATTTCTGACCTTCCCGGACTCGTCCTCGCCCGACGACTTTCCGAGGTATCTGTATGGGAATCCGTCGGGCCGCCATCGTAAGCGCCACAACCGCGGCGGTCACTGCTGTCAGTACGGCACCGAGCGCGACGAGCATGAACAGGCTGATCCCACCCGCCCGCCAGAGCTCGAAGGTGTTGATCACGGCACCAGGGAAGCCCTGGATAATTGAGAAGAATATCAGCAGAGACATACCGTTTCCGATGCCTCGCTCTGTGATCTGCTCACCCAACCACATCACGTAGATCGCGCCAGCCGTCAACAGCAGAACGGTCAACAGGCGGAAACCCATGCCCGGTTGAGTTACGACTCCGACCTGCGATTCCAGGAACAACGAGTAACCGTACGCCTGCGACATGCTCAGGAACACCGTCACATAGCGAGTCCATTGCGTTAGCTTGCGCTGGCCGTCTTCGCCTTCCTGCTGCAGTTTTTTGATCGTGGGGAAAGTGGCGCTGAGAACCTGAAAGATGATGCTCGCAGAGATGTACGGCATGATGCCGAGAGCAAATACTGTCGCTCGCTGGAGAGCTCCACCCGTGAACAAATCGTAGATCCCGAAGAGCGTCCCGTCGAACTGGCCGGATAGGTTCCGTAGTGCAATCA
This sequence comes from Gemmatimonadota bacterium, assembly GCA_039656095.1. Taxonomy (GTDB): domain Bacteria; phylum Gemmatimonadota; class Gemmatimonadetes; order Palauibacterales; family Palauibacteraceae; genus JARFPW01. Next base: position 4,589 of record JBDHMQ010000046.1, read on the forward strand.
CGTCCACCATGGCGGTGGGGATGTGCGCTCCCAGTCGATAAATCGCCAGGCAAAGGAGCGTGAAGAGAATTTTCTCTTTTAGCTCCGGGATCTTGAACAGGTTTGCAGCTGCGAAAGCAGCGCTAGTGCGTTCTTTCGCCATATCAGCCGATCAGTTCCGCCGTGCCGCCATCCGCAGCGATACGCTCGCGGGCCGAGACACTGAACGCATGTGCCCTAACCGTAATCGCCCGACCCGGGGTTCCGTCACCAAGAATCTTGACGCGCTTCTTAACCGACCCGATAAGTCCGTGATCTGCCAACTCGTCCGGTCCGATGGAGGACTCAGGAAGGTCAGCAAGCGCCGACAGGTTTACGACCTGATAGCGCTTCGGGTTCAATGACTTGAAGCCCCGCTTCGGGAGTCGTCGATGCAAAGGCATCTGTCCACCCTCAAACCAGGCCGGGATCGAAACACCTGTCCGAGATTTCTGTCCGCCGTGTCCCTTGCCGGACGTCTTACCTGACCCGGATCCGTGTCCGCGACCGATCCGCTTGCGCGGTCGGCGCGAGCCAGGGGCCGGGCTCAGATTGTCCAGTCCGAGGCGCTCTTTGGCCATCTTCAGTCTACCTCCTCGACCACGACGAGATGGGAGACGACGCGAATCATCCCCCGAATCATCGGGTTGTCAACTTTGATTACCTCTGCCTGGTGATGACGGAGACCGAGAGCACGCAAGGTGTCTTTCTGCTTGCGAATTGAGTTGCAACCGCTGCGAACCTGCTTGATCCGTAATGACTTAGCCACGCATCGCCTCCCGGAGCTCCTCGAGCTCGATCCCACGTTCCCGGGCTGCCATTTCAGGAGTCACCAGCGTCTGGAGACCGTTCATCGTGGCAGCAACCACATTCATCGGATTGTTGGACCCGAGACTCTTCGTCAGGATATTCTGAACGCCGGCACATTCAAGCACCGCACGGACAGGTCCACCGGCGATTACGCCGGTACCTGGACCGGCTGGCTTCAGCATCACACGTCCGGCGCCGCTCCGCCCCACCAGCCCGTGAGGAATGGTACCGTTTACGATTGGCACTTCGACCATGCTGGCCCGGGCCCGTTCGACACCCTTACGGATTGCCTCGGCTACCTCATTAGCCTTACCCAGCGCTGTGCCCACTTTTCCATTGCCATCGCCCACAGCAACAAGCGCCGTGAATGAGAATCGCCGACCACCTTTAACAACCTTGGAGACGCGATTAATGTGAATCACGTTCTCTTTGATGTTGTCAGTATCGCGATCACGTCTGCGGTTTTGTCTCTTGGCCATTCTAGATACTCTCGCCCGTCAAAAGTCGAGTCCACCAGCGCGCGCACCCTCTGCGAACGCCTTGACTCTTCCGTGATATTGATAGCCGCCGCGGTCAAACACGACGGCCTCTATGCCGCTCTTTCGCGCCTTCTCAGCAAGGTGCTTTCCCGCCGAATAGCTGGCTGCAACCTTGCCGGACATTCCTTCTTCGGCGTCCTCCGAAATCGGCAACAGCGTCGTGACACTCAGGAGCGTCACACCGAGATCGTCGTTGACGAGCTGGCCTTCTATATTTTTCAAGCTGCGAAACACCACGAGACGCGGCCGTTCGGCAGTGCCTTGGACCTTCTTGCGCACTCGCCTGTGCCTTTTTGATCTCTGGGTGCGTCGCGCCCCCGAACTGGTATTCGACATCTCTTACTCTCCGTTGCTCAGGCGCTCGCCGCGGCCTTACCGGCCTTACGCCGGACATGCTCACCACGGTAGCGGATCCCTTTGCCCTTATAAGGCTCGGGCTTTCGGACCTTACGGATACGGGCAGCCGTCTCTCCCACCTGCTGCTTGTCCGTACCGCGAACGTGCAAGACGGTCGGTGACTCTACGTTAAGCTCGACACCCTCGGGCGCCGCGAAGGGGACCGAGTTGCTGTATCCGACGTTTAACTCAATGTCACGGCCCTTTTGCAACACACGATATCCGACCCCATGGATCTCAAGGGTCCGCTCAAATCCATCTGTAACACCCTGGACCATGTTTGCAATCAGGGAGCGCGTGAGCCCGTGCAGCGAACGATGCCGCGGCTGATCTGTGGGGCGTGTAACATGAATTACGCCGTCCTCCAATGCGATTCCAAGCTCCGGATCATACGAACCGGACAACTCGCCTTTTGGACCTTTTACTGCGACCCTCGAACCCTCAAGCGTAACCGTCACGCTATCTGGAATCAGGATTGGCTCTCTGCCGACTCTCGACATGTCTTCTCTTCCTCTAGCTTCCCAGTGGTCCTAGTACACCGTCGCCAGGACTTCGCCACCGATTCGTCCAGCGCGGGCTTCCCGATCCGTCATCACTCCGCGAGAGGTGGACAGGATGGCGATTCCCATTCCCGACCGTATTTTCGGTATCTCACCGGCACCTACGTACCGGCGCAGGCCTGGCCGAGATTCTCGCTTCAGCGATCGGATCACCGGCCGCTCGTCCTCGGTGTACTTCATGTACACCCTCAAAATGCCATGGCGACCGTCATCCAGAACCTTGTACCCGTGAATAAAGTGGTTCTCGGTAAGGATGCGCCCGATTTCAATTTTCAGTTTCGAGACCGGCATGTCGACGCGCCGATGTCCGGCGTGACCCGCATTGCGAATCCGAGTCAACATGTCGGCGATAGGATCATTCATGCTCATGTGATTACCAACTCGCCTTTCGGACACCCGGGATCTCTCCCCGCAGAGCCATTTCCCGGAAGCAGATCCGGCACAACCCGAATTTCCTCATGTACGCACGAGACCGGCCACAGCGCTGGCACCGACGAATGATGCGAGCGCTGTATTTCGGTTTTCTCTTCGCCTTCTCTACTAATGCTTTCCTTGCCATCTTCCTCTCCTGAGTCAGCCATCATCTGAGCTAGCGCTCAGACAACGACCGTCGGCTCGTCGCGGAACGGCATGCCCATCTCCCGAAGGAGCACGAGCGCCTCGTCATCCTTGTTCGTCGAGGTCACGAATGTGATGTCCATTCCATGAACCCGAACAATTTTGTCATAGTCAATCTCCGGGAAAATCATCTGCTCCCGCACACCGACAGTGAAGTTACCCCGTCCGTCGAAGGCCCGACTGTTCAGCCCTCGAAAATCGCGAACGCGTGGAATCGCCGTGCTGATGTAGCGATCCAAAAACTGGTACATCCGTGCTCCCCGCAGCGTCACTTTGACCCCGATTGGCATACCGTCCCGGAGGCCGAAATTCGAAATCGATTTCCGTGCCTTGGTGATGATCGGTCGTTGGCCCGAGATTCGAGTAATCTCCGCGACCACTGAATCGAGCATCTTCGGGTCGTCTTTCCCGCTACCGAGGCCGACGTTAAGTACGATCTTCTCCAGGTACGGGACTTCCATCCGGTTGGAGTATCCGAATTCTTCGGTCAGTTTCGCTACAACATTCGCGTCGTAATGACTTCTAAGTCTTGTTTTCATATTTCGTTACGCTCTGGGGATCGGATTGCCACTTCGCACGGCAATTCGTTCCTTCGTTCCATCGTCGTCGATGCGAGTCCGATATCGTGACGGCTCATCCGCGGATGGATCTACCAGCATCACGTTCGAGACATGAATCGGTGCCTCAAACGTAATGATCCCCCCTTCGGGATTTTCCTGCGAAGGCGCCTGGTGACGCTTCCGGAGGTTCACCCCGTCGACGACTACTTGATTCTTGGCCGGGATCGTTCGAAGCACCTGGCCTCGAACACCCTTGTAATTTCCAGTGAGGATCTGAACCTGGTCACCACTCCTCACATGCAGCTTGTTGCGTGTCATTACTCCGACTCCCTCAGATAACTTCTGGCGCAAGCGAAACGATCTTCATGAATCGCTTCTCACGAAGCTCGCGCGCTACGGGCCCGAAAATCCGGGTCGCTAGTGGCTCGCCTGCTTCATTGATGATGACCGCAGCATTTTCATCGAAACGAATGTAGGTCCCGTCGGCACGGCGCTTCTCTTTCGCCGTTCGCACGACAACAGCTCTGGCGACTTCACCCTTCTTAACAGTTCCTCCAGGAATCGCGTCCTTAATGGCAACGACAACGACGTCCCCGAGTCCTGCGTACCGCCGCTTCGATCCACCCAGGACTCGAATGCAAAGGGCGCGACGGGCGCCGGAATTGTCAGCGATGCGAACCATTGTCTCTTGCTGGATCACTGGTCAGATCTCCGTTTCCGAGCGATCGATCAGCTCGAGCACACGCCAGCGCTTGGTCTTCGAAAGCGGGCGCGTTTCTTCGATTATTACGATATCGCCGGTCCTGTACTCGTTGGCCTCATCGTGTGCGTGGTACTTCTTAAACCGAGTCACACGTTTCCCGTAAAGGGGGTGCGCAACGCGACGCTCCACTTTGACGACCACGGTTTTTTCCATAGCGTCGCTTACCACAGTTCCTCTGCGTGTCTTACGGCTACCTGTGGTCACGTCTGCCTGCTCAACCATTGGTGTCTCCCGCCTGCTTCCGCTCTTGCCGGATCGTCAACAGGCGCGCCACCTGGCGTCGGGTCTTCCCGATCATGCCCGTATCTGTCTCCTCGAAGCTCGCCCGAAACTTGAGATTGAAAAGTTCTGTCCGTGCTGTCTCGATCTGCACATCAATCTCGTCGTCCGTCAGCTCCCGAATTTCCTGTGCGTTCACTTATGCCTCCCGGACCATGAACTTGGTCTTCACCGGGAGCTTCGCGGACGCGAGTTCCATTGCTCGCCTCGCCACGGACTCCGGTACTCCCTCTAACTCAAACATCACTCGACCAGGCTTTACAGGCGCGACCCAACTTTCCGGGTTGCCTTTTCCTTTGCCCATCCTGGTTTCGGCCGGCTTC